>CAZHQZ010000014.1:0-17519 GCA_964534675.1 uncultured Pseudomonadales bacterium
GATTACCTTTTTCCTGGCCGAAATGGGTGATAAAACACAAATCGCTACCATTGCTTTAGCAGCCCATTATGCTGCTCCTCTAATGGTAGTAGCAGGCACCACACTGGGAATGTTGATAGCCGATGTACCCGCTGTATTTGTCGGTGACAAACTGGCCGCAAAAATCCCGATGAAACTGGTTCACTCCATTGCAGCAGCAATCTTTGCAATACTTGGGTTGGCAACTCTGTTGGGCATAGGCTCAAAATTTATATCTTGAATTACAGAAGTTTGGAAATGTGTAACTTCAAAAAGTTACACATTTTCTGATGCAAACTTGTCATGGCTTGTAATGACGTGTCAGGAGCTAGCCTTCAATTGGCCAAGCATGATCGATAGTGGTGGCATACACCCAACCGGATATATCGGCACCCACCCTTCCTTTGGCGCGGATAATATTGACGATGCTTTCCATGTCACTATCTTCGCACACCAAAGTAAGCTTTACTTCTGAAATGACAACTCTGGCTTCCATTGAGTAAGTTTTCTCAAATTCACCTAGTGGTTTCAGTGTGCCCTTTACATCATGCAACATCATGTTGTGGTAGCCAGCATCATTCAGCGCATCAACAACGTCAGTAACTCGAATGTGGTGTAGCAGTGCAGTAATCATTTTCATTGGACATTCCTCAGTGAAATAATCGTAACTAAAATTCGGCTGGCATCAAATTGAATATAGTGATACCAACCGAAGCCATGTCGTTATTTTTTCTGTGTTAATGGTGTTCGATATGCCATTCGGTACAAACCTGGCAACACCAGCAACGTCAGAACAGTGGAGGATAAAATTCCTCCAATGACGACGGTTGCTAGTGGTCTCTGCACTTCTGCACCGGTACTGGTATTCAGTGCCATGGGCAAAAACCCCAAAGCCGCTACCAAGGCAACCATCAGGATAGGTCGCAAGCGCAACAAGGCGCCTTCATAGATCGCAGCTTCAATATCTTTGCCATTGTGCAGGCCATCACGAAATGCAGACACCATCATCACGCCGGTTAACACTGCAACGCCAGACAGCGTGATGAAACCAACACCGGCTGTTATGGATAGCGGAATATCACGCAGCCACAACGCAATAACACCGCCAGTTAGCGCCAAGGGAACACCACTAAAAACCAGCAATGCATCTTTGGCAGAACCGAATGTCATCATCAACAATGCAAAAATCATCAACAACGTAATTGGCACCAGAACACTGAGTCGCTGCGAAGCCGATTGCAGTTGCTCAAATGTTCCGCCGTAATTCAACCAATAACCCGGTGGCAATTTCACCTGTTTATCAATTTTCATTTGTGCTTCTGCAACAAATCCACCCAAATCACGATCACGTACATTGGCACTGACTACCAAACGGCGTTTACCATTTTCACGGCTGATCTGATTGGCGCCGGGAGCTAATGTGAGAGTTGCCACTTCACGCAGCGGAACATAACCACCTTGGGGTAACGGTATCGGAAGATATTCCAGCGCCTTGAGATCGTTGCGCAATGCTTCAGGTAATCGCACCACAATATCAAAACGTTGGTCGCCGTCAAAAATTTGCCCGGCATCTTCACCGCCCGTTGCAGCTGCAACAGTATCTTGCAGTTCACTGACATTCAGACCGTAACGCAGCAATGCAGAACGATTTGCATCAATAGACAACAGAGGCAAACCTTCTGCTTGCTCAGCTTTGACACCATCGGCTCCCTTGATTGAACTGAGCACAGCAGCAATCTCGTTACCGGATTTCACCAACTGCGTTAAGTCATCGCCATAAATTTTCACACCAAGGTCGGAACGAACGCCTGAAATCAACTCATTGAAACGCAATTGAATCGGTTGGCTGATTTCATAGGCATTGCCCGGCACCTGCGATAACTGATTTTCTATGGCGTCCAGAACATCTTTTTTGGATTTGCCAGGATCAGGCCAATTTGCTTTGTCCTTGAGCATAACGTAGCCATCCGAAATGTTTGGCCCCATCGGGTCACTCGCCACTTCTGCGGTACCTACCCGCGAGAAGTATGTTTTCACTTCAGGTACTTGCATGACTGCGCGCTCTATCTGAAATTGCATGTCCAGCGATTGTGTCAAACTGGTGCCGGGAATGCGTAAAGCCTGTATGGCAACATCCCCTTCATCGAGATTAGGAACAAACTCTGTTCCCATTCGACTAGCCAAACCGCCGCACAGCAGCACCAGAAAAACAGCAGCGCCCAATACGGGCAAACGTTGGCGCAAAACCCACGCTAGTGTTGGCGTATACAAACGTTTTGCATGTGACACGACAATATTATCTTTTTCAGAAATATCGCCAGTTAGAAACAAAGCCACGGCTGCAGGCACAAAGGTGAGCGACAATATCAATGCACTGATCAATGCCATGATGACTGCCATCGCCATAGGCGTGAACATTTTCCCTTCCACACCAGTCAGCGCAAGAATAGGCAAGTTCACCAGAATCACCACTAATACGCTGATAAAACTGGCAGTAAACACTTCTCTTGTTGCACTGAACACTGTTTGAAAACGCTCATCCAGTGACAGGCGACGACCAAGATGGTGTTGTCTTCCCGCTAATCGCATCAAACAGTTTTCTACAATGATGACCGCGCCATCCACAATCAAACCAAAGTCGAGCGCGCCAAGACTCATCAAATTCGCGCTAACCTTGGTTTGCACCATCCCCGTCATCAGCATTAACATCGAGAGAGGAATGACCATCGCCGTAAGTAAGGCTGCGCGAACATTGCCCAACATCACCAGCAAAACCACCACCACCAGCACCGCACCTTCCAACAGGTTTTTTTGTACCGTGGCAATGGTTTTATCCACCAGCACTGTACGGTCGTATACGGGCTCTGCAACAATACCTTGCGGTAAGGTTTTGTTAACTTCCTGAAGTTTTTCCGCAACGGCTTTGGATACTGTGCGGCTATTCCCGCCCAACAACATGACAGCTGTGCCGAGCACAGTTTCCTCGGCATCACGGGTAGCTGCGCCAGTGCGCAACTCCTTGCCAAATTCCACAGTAGCAACATCACTGATCGTAATGGGCACGCCATCCTTGTGCGTCACAATAATTTTTTCCAGCGCAGGAATATCGATTACCTGACCCGGTGCGCGTATCAAATATTGCTCACCATTTTTTTCGATATAGCCCGCACCAATGTTGGCATTGTTTTTTTCTAATGCACTCACAATGTCATCAAAAGTAATGCTGTAGGCGAGCATCTTCGCGGGATCGGGCGTGACATGAAATTGTTTTTCAAATCCACCAATGGTGTTGACCTCCGTTACACCTGGCACCAGACGCAACTGCGGGCGAATCACCCAGTCTTGCAGGGTTCGTAACGCCGTTGCATCGTAAGGTTGGCCATTGGCCTGCAGCGCATTTTTGTCTGCATGCACAGCGTAATGAAATATTTCACCCAAGCCCGTGGCCACCGGCCCCATCTCTGGTTCGATACCAGCAGGCATCTGGCTTTTGGCTTGTTGCAATCGTTCATTGATAAGATTGCGGGCGAAATAAATATCCGTTCCGTCTTCAAACACCACTGTCACTTGCGATAACGCGTAGCGTGACAATGAGCGCGTGCTTTCAACATGCGGCAAGCCGGCAATGGCAACTTCTACCAGATAGGTAATCCGTTGTTCCACTTCCAGCGGTGAATAACCATCTGCCTGCGTATTGATTTGTACTTGCACATTGGTAATGTCCGGTACGGCATCAATTGGTAAGCGCTGGTAATTCCATATCCCAACACCGGCAATGACCATTACCAGAAACATGACTAACCAGCGGCGGGTAATTGAAAATTGCAGGAGAGTATCAATCATGAGTAACCTCCCCAACTATTGAATTCCATGAAGCGCAGTGATTAGTGTCCATGTTCTGCGCTCTCCTTACCCAGTTCCGATTTCAGAATGAAACTGTTTGTTGATGCATAGGTTTCGTTGGCACTAATACCGCTAAGTATTTCGGTGTACTCGCTATCTGTTTTACCCAGTTGCACAGGGCGTGCTTCAAATCCTTCTTTCTCCTGAACAAAAACTACCGTGCGGCCTTCCTGTGTTTGCAGTGCTGTATTACGAACTGCCAACGTCACAGGTGTTTCGTTCAACGTCAGTTCAGCACTGACAAAATGCCCAGGCACCCATTGCATTGCGTCATTATCAAGCGCCACTTTGCCAATCAAGGCTTGATTGGCATTGTTGGCAGCTGGTGCTAGATAAAAAAGCTTTCCTTCTGAAGATAACTTTGCTGATGTTTGATAAACACGAACGCTTTGTCCTGTCTGTGCCTTCGATACATCGCTAGGAAACAGGGATAGCTCTACCCATACGGTGGATAAATCGGCAATCACAAACAAAGGCGTATCGCCGGTTTTTTCACCAACATTGGCGTGACGCTCTGTTACAACACCGCGAATAGCGGCTGTAAGGCTATAGCTTTTTAAACTTTCATCGCTTTCAACCGTCGCTAACACATCACCAGGTTGCACCAGATCACCTACCTGACGCGACACAGTATGAATTACACCTGGAAACCGTGCAGATATGCGTTGCATGCGCTCGGTATTCAATGCCACCACGCCATACAACGGCAATGTTTCACGAATTTTTACGGCTCCAGCCTGTGCCAGCTCGATACCTGCATTGCTTAATTGTTCTGCCGACAATGCAATGAGTCCTTCTTCATCGTGTTTTTCTCCTTGCTTCTCCGCATGTTCCTTTTCATGCTCTTCGTCATGATCAGATTCAGCATGCACATTGATAGATGCCAGTGTTATTGCAAATAACATGATAAGAAGACGTAACGGATTTCTGAGTAATACAAAATAGGATTTCATAATTTTTTCTCGCTAGAAATGTTAGAAACAGAAACTGATCCAGTCATGGATTAACATGCAGCTCTGCAGCCGAATCAATGGAATACGCTACTTAACAGTCAACAATGGCTCCGCTGTTAGTTGCTCGATCTCTATACGAAGGCGATGCGACTCATCAGCAGAATCTAGCAATGCAAGACGCGCAGATAGCAGCTCCTGTCTTGATATGAGCCACTCTTGATAACCTGTTTGCCCACTTGCATATGCTGCACGGATTGATTGCAACGCTTGCTCCTGCAGAGGAATAACGCTGGATTTCAGTGAACGCACTGCATCGAGGGATTGTTGTCGTTGCACATGCAGCACCTGTAAACGTGCCTTCAATTGTTGCAATGTGATTTCTTGCTGCAACGCTGCCTCGTCTCTTGCGGCCTGTGCACTTTGCAGAGCACCGGCATTACGCTTCTCCGAAAACAAAGGCATGCTCATACCTGCCACCAACGCCGTATCATCAGTTTCATTAAAGCGACGGATGCCAGCAGACCAATTGATGTCACGCGAACTATTGGCTTGTGCCACACGCATTTCGGCATCGCGCAGACGTATATCGCTAGCCAGTGCCCGTATAGAGGGATTCCGGCTCGCACGATCAAATAACGCATTGACAGGTTCTTGCGAACCAACAGCCAGCAAATCACCTGATACAGTCAAGAAATCCGGTTCTGATTCGCCCCACAAAGATGCCAACAATATGCGAGTGGTTCGTGCCATTCCTGCTGCATTCGCCGTTACCAGCTTGGCCTGTTCAAGCGATGCACGAGCACGTAAAACATCTGTCTGCGTGCCTGCACCCACGTCATTGCGACGTTTAACTGTCTGCAACATCTCTGTAGCCAGGGTTTCAGCTTCACGTGACAATTCAAGTCGCTCTTGTGCCAGAAGCGCATCCAAAAAACGCCGCGCAACTTCACCACTGACATCCAGTGCAGCCACTTCCCTTTCGGCCTGTAACTGATTAATCCTTGCATCGGCAACGGCAATCCGTGCATCACGCTTATTACCTAATTCCAGCACAGACGACAGCGACAGCGTTGTATCCATACTGTCGGTGCCGCTGGTATCGCCACTGCCTGCAAAGTTCTCGAACTCTACACCAGCTTCCAATGCAGGCCGCAAGGCATCCGTCATAGCAGATCCTTGCAATCCTTTTTCACGCAAGGGAAATACCTGTAAGGCAGGATTTTTTGCCATGGCATGTTCCATAGCCTCTGCCAGTGTCAGCGATGTATCTGACCAGGCTGGCGATGATGCCCATTGCAGTGCCAATACCAAAGCCATGCCGGTGATTGGCAAAGATTTGTGCCGTTTTTTAAACAATGTAATCCACGCCATAAAACCCTCCAGCGCAAAATTAAAGGACGATCGAACCCGCTAACGTCATGCGTCAGACAGGTTCACCATGTAATGCGGAGGAGAGATCAGGAAGCCTGTGGCACACAGCCTTTGCCGTTGAATACACCCAGATCTATTTTGGTATCTGGCTGCAACACGATAGGCAGTGTTATTTCCGTATAGCCACCACTCACAATGTCTTGCCGCCTGTTTACACGCTTGGGATGCCTCGGCGTTTTTTTACATTCCGATGTTGCCAACAGAGTGCCATTTTTGTCGAAAGCTTTGGCCTGTATGTACCCTTTGGCGTCACTGAATTTAGTAGGGTACAGATTGACACCAATCACCGTTTCCTTCTGTTCACTGGAAACACTAACCTGAGAAAAATTCCATTCAGGATTATCGGGTGAGATATTGACGATGGGTGAAATGGACTGGGTAGAACACGCAGCCAGAGCCATTGATGTAAAAACCACAAACGAAGCGTGAGAAAATTTCATGAGAAACCCTTTGCTAAAAAACAAATAAATAGAATCGGCATAGAAATGCCGGTTAGATATCAGTAAGGAGCAGGGTTAAACGGTGGGGGGGGCGAAGCAATTCGCTGGAAGGCGAGGAAGGAACAAAAAAAGTGTATTCCACGGCAGGTCGATTATTTTTTGAAGAAAAATCGAAAGCATGGTCGATCAACAGCACGACATTAAGATGCCCATGGCAGCAATGACCATGCTGCTGCATGTCACAATCTGGTGCGGTCTGGTCTGTGCCGTGTTGCACATGATCCATTTCCACAGACGTTGACTGATGAGCAACTTTGGCAGGATCAGCAACGTGCGACTGCACACCCGCCACCGCAGACTGCAGCAGGAATGCCGACACCAATAACAGACAAAGCCAACGTTTTATCATTCTTTCATCCTAACGGATTGGCTGCTCAATTTCCAGTCTCGGTCTGCCGCAGCAAACGCAAGCCATTGAATACTACTAACAAACTGGCTCCCATATCCGCAAATACGGCCATCCACATTGATGCTCCATCAAACAAAGCCAGCAACAAGAAAACCAGTTTTATACCCAGAGCAAGCGTGATGTTCTGCCACAACACTGCGTGTGTGCGCTGTGACAACCGGACAGTTTCTGCGAGCCGCCGTATATCGTCATTCATTACGACTACATCAGCCGCTTCCATTGCTGTGTGTGTACCGGCACCTCCCATGGCAAAACCGATGTTTGCTTGAGCCAATGCAGGTGCATCGTTAATTCCATCTCCCGTCATAGCGGTGATGCCGAATTTCTTCTGGAGTTCAGCAATCGCATTCAGTTTATCTTCCGGCAACAAATTGCCACGAACTTCCGTGATGCCAGCTTGTGCAGCGACTGTGCGTGCTGTTGCAATATTGTCGCCCGTCAACATCACAGCAGCGATATTTAGTGTTTTGAGTTCTGCTATCGCTTCTACAGACGATGGCTTGATCGTATCGGCTACAGCGCAGACAGCCAGCACGCGGTTAGCGTCAGCCAGCAACGTCACTGTGCGTCCTGCTTCTTCGTGAGTTTTGAGTTGCGCTTCCAACTCACTGGAACATTGGTTGCGTTCTTCTATCCAGCGGTGATTGGCTAAAATATATTCCTGTCCATTAATCACACCTTGCACGCCACGCCCTGACATCGCCTGAAAATTATTCACTTCGACGGTTTGAGGTGGGAGTCCTGCCGCAATGGCCTTGGAGACAGGATGATCGGATCTAGATGCCAAGCTTTTTGCCAACTGCTCCAATAATAATTGACTGATGGTGGTATCGGCGGGCTCAAAACTTACCAGCCTGGGCTTGCCTTCTGTGATGGTGCCGGTTTTATCCAGTGCAACGACTTTGATCTTGCGTGCTTCTTCCAGATACACACCACCTTTTATCAAAATGCCACGTCGAGCAGCAGCGGCTAGCCCACTGACAACTGTGACAGGCGTGGAGATAACCAACGCACACGGGCAGGCAATTACCAGCAATACCAGTGCTTTGTAGAGTGCTTCTGTCCAGCTCCACCCCATTGCCCACGGCGTAATCACCGCAACAGCAACTGCGAGAAAAAATACCGCAGGCGTGTAGATTTCCGAGAAACGATCAACGAAGCGCTGTGTCGGTGCACGCGACGATTGTGCCTGCTCAACTGCATGAATAATGCGTGATAGCGTGCTATCTGATGCAGCGGCAGTCACGCGTATTTCCAATGCGGCAGCCTGATTTATCGTGCCTGCATACACTTCATCACCCACGGTTTTTTCAACAGGCAGGCTTTCCCCCGTGACAGGTGATTGATCGATAGCGCTTTGTCCGTCAGTGACTACACCATCCAGCGGGATGCGCTCACCAGGGCGTATACGGACTATCGCATCAACCAATACCTCTTTCACTGTTATACGAATCCAGCTGCCATCAGGTTGACGCACTTCTGCTTCTTCCGGCGCTAACGCCAGTAGGCTTTTGATTGCATTGCGTGCTCGATCCACTGCGTAAGCTTCAATAATTTCTGCAATGGCATACAGCGCCATAACCATTGCCGCTTCTGGCCATTGGCCGATCAGAAACGCACCGGTAACTGCAACGCTCATCAAAGCATTGATATTCAGGCGACCGTTACGCAAGGCTGCCAAGCCTTTGCCATACACAGAGAATCCCGCCAGACCTATGGCCACTGCTGCAAGCCCCATTCCCATCAATTTGAATGGAAAACTGTCGGGAAAAAAGAAAGCCAATGCTTCGGCTGCAATTGCCAATACCAGTGCCGCTGCGAGTTTGCTTTTCTCGCTCAACAAACCAGTGACTATTGTTATTTTCTGGGTTTGATCATTGACAGCTTCTGGTTTGAAACCGGCTTTACGAATGACGCTGAGCGCTAGTTGCAGCGCTTCATCATCTGCATCAATAACCAGTTGGCGATCACCCAGATTGAATTGCAAGCCGCGAATTCCGGCTATTCCATCAACGGCATGGCGAATCTCACCTTCTTCAGTTGCGCAGTCCATATTGCTGATAAGAAACACTGAACCGATAGCTTGAGTCACTGGCGAGCTTATTGTGGCTCTGGCCTGATGTGGACTGTGGTCATGCCCATGACAGCAGCCCTCCTCAGACTCCTGGCTGGTCTGATCGTGCTTATGGTCGTGGTCGGTAGTGCCAGAGCTTTTCATGGTGGTCTCCTCAACACCTACCATTTAAAACCCTGTAGTCACTACAAGGTCAAGCGGACTACAATCCAAGCTCAACCCATGGAACCCACTGACCATGACAACTACAGCATTGCGCATTGGCGAACTGTCCCAAGCTACCGGCATTGGCCATGAAACAATCCGCTACTACGAAAAAACCGGATTGCTGCCCGCGCCCAACAGACGTGGTAACGGCTACCGAACTTACGGCGCATCACACCTTGAGCGGCTAGCTTTTATCCGGCATTGCCGTGCACTGGATATTTCGTTAGCGGATGTAAAGCGCTTGCTAGAATTTATCGATCAGCCTTCTGCTGATTGTGGTGATATTAATCGACTGATTGATGCTCAACTGAGCCGTGTGCGTGCGCGATTGAAAAGTATGCAAGCACTGGAGCAACAACTCACTGTGTTGAGTAGCCGATGCGGTGAAAATCACTCTGCAAAAGAATGTGGCATCTTGCATGAATTGGTGGCAGCCGCGCACGGTGAAGCGTGTGCTTGCCATGAAGGTGGATTGCATGAATAACAAATTGCAAAACGGTGTATGCGCAGCATTGGCGGCTGCCGCACTGTTCGATGCAAGTACGCAGTTTGAAAATTTGCAAGCTACATAGTTCTGGGTGCAAACATAATAATAGCCATACCCGTGAGTGCCACGGCTGACCCAAAACAATCCCAGATTGTTGGTTTAATGCCATCAACTGCCCACAACCAGAGTACTGCCACAAATATATAGACACCGCCGTAAGCGGCATAAACACGACCGGATGCTGTTGGGTGAAGTGTTAGCAGCCAAGCAAATAATGCCAAACTTAATGCCGCAGGCAACAAAAGCCACGGACTTTTTTCTTGCTTTAGCCAAAGATACGGCAGATAACAGCCTGTTATTTCAGCAAGAGCGGTTATCAAAAATAGAGTGATTGTTTTCAGCTCAAACATGAAATCACCATCAGGATTGTTTAGGGCTTATGGCACTAAATTGATTTCTGGTTTACGCGCTTCATTAACTCTTCTGCACTTTCTTTCCGCTCTGAATAACGGTCTACAAAATAATCTGTTCTATCACGCAACAACAGTGTGAATTTCATCAATTCTTCCATTACATCTACAATTCTGTCGTAATACGGCGATGGCTTCATTCGGTCATCATCACCAAATTCCAGAAATGCTTTGGCAACAGAAGATTGATTCGGAATGGTGAGCATACGCATCCAGCGCCCCAACACACGCATCTGATTTACTGCATTGAAGGATTGTGAGCCACCTGATACTTGCATCACTGCCAGTGTTTTTCCTTGTGTGGGGCGCACTGCCCCCAGCGCCAAGGGAATCCAGTCAATTTGCGCTTTCATGATGCCGGTCATTGCGCCATGGCGTTCTGGCGAACACCACACTTGCCCCTCTGACCACTGCATCAATTCACGCAGTTCTTGCACTTTGGGATGGTCTATCGGTGCATCATCAGGCAATGGCAAACCGGCGGGATTGAAGATACGGGTTTCAGCACCCAATGCTTGCAGAATACGTGCGCTTTCTTGAACAACGAGGCGACTGAACGATCGTTCACGCAACGAACCGTATAACAGCAGAATACGAGGTGGATGCGATAAAGCCGATGCAGCAAAGACTTTTTGCACATCAGGCATATCAATCAACTCATGCTGGATATTGGGCAAGTGACTGAAATCATTTTTCATTGTGGTGACATTCCTGCTTTCTGTTCATACCAACCTTTGCTGTTATTCACGACTTTGACGACTGCCAGCATGATAGGCACTTCAATCAATACCCCGACAACAGTCGCCAGTGCTGCGCCGGATTCAAAGCCAAAAATGGAAATCGCTGCTGCCACTGCCAACTCAAAAAAATTGGATGCTCCGATCAATGCGGAAGGACAGGCCACATTGTGTGCTTCTCCCACTGCGCGATTGAGCCAGTACGCCAGTGCAGAATTAAACACCACTTGTATCAGTATCGGCACAGCCAGCAAAGCAATAATCAGTGGTTGTTTGATAATGGCTTCACCCTGAAAGGCAAACAACAGCACCAGCGTTGCCAGCAATGCGCTGATCGACCACGGACTTATTTTTTCCATAACGCTATCAAAATAATCTTGTCCTTTTTGCAAAAGACTACGACGCAACATTTGCGCAATGATGACAGGAATAACAATGTAGAGAACAACCGATACCAGCAAGGTATTCCACGGTACGCTGATACTGGAAATGCCCAATAACAAACCCACTATCGGTGCGAATGCAAACACCATAATCGTGTCATTGAGTGCCACTTGCGACAAGGTAAACAGCGGATCGCCATTGGTTAATCGACTCCACACAAATACCATTGCGGTACACGGTGCAGCAGCCAGCAGAATCAATCCGGCAATGTAACTGTCAATCTGTTCAGGTGGCAGAAGTGGTGCAAACAAATGCCGTACAAAAATCCAGCCAAGCAGCGCCATTGAAAACGGTTTTACCAACCAGTTCACGAACAGTGTTACACCAATACCACGCACATGCTGACGAATTTCGGCTAATGCACCAAAATCCACTTTCATCAGCATCGGAATAATCATGACCCAGATCAGCAGTCCGACAGGCAAATTCACTTTTGCCACTTCCATGTGACCGATGGTTTGACTCAAGATTGGTAAGAACTTTCCGACCGCAATGCCGGTGATAATGCAGAGAAAAACCCAACTGGTGAGATGGCGTTCAAAAAATCCAATAGGTGATGTGTTGTTTCTCATGAATACCCCGGAATCCGTGCTCTGTTTTATAGCAGATAATGTTTTTACTCTTGACCTAACACCTGCAACTGACTTTGTAATGACATGCGATCAATTTTCTTGATCGGCAAGTTAAGGAAAAGTTTGATGCGGGTAGCAATTTGTGATTGCACAGCCTGAAACGCCTTGAGCTGATCAAGGCGACTTCCTGTTGCCGCAGCAGGATCATTAAATCCCCAGTGCGCCGTAATAGGTTGCCCCGGCCAAACTGGGCAAGATTCGCCCGCTGCTTGATCACACACGGTGAAAATAAAATCCATTTTTGGTGAATCTGGCTGTGTAAATTCATCCCAACTTTTACTGCGTAAACCTCGCACGTCATATCCCTGACTTGCTAGCGTCTCCAATGCTAGAGGATGCACTTCGCCGCGCGGGTACATACCGGCGCTGTATGCCATGAAGTGTTCACGCCCGATCTGATTCATAATAACTTCGGCAATAATGCTGCGCGCTGAATTGCCAGTACATACAAACAACACGTTATATGTTCTGTCGCTCACATCACGCTCCTCTTGCAATTTTTTTACAGGGTGAAATTTTCAATTCATCAGATAATGGTGGCGATGTTGTCCATTGCCTGTTTTAACTGATCAGGTTTGTTTTGCAGTTGTGATAATGGCAGTGCAAAAAATGCTTCAATACGGTGGCGCAAAGTTGTGTAGGCCTGCATGAAAACGGCATCAATTTCTGCATCTGTCCCTGTGGCATGTGCCGGATCTTCCACGCCCCAATGTGTACGCAGGACGGAACCCAAATAAGCAGGGCATGCTTCACCTGCCGCACTGCCGCATACGGTAATGACAATATCCGGCGTGATAGGAAGGTCATCCCATGATTTGCTGTGATACCCCTCTGTTGAAATACCTTCAGAAGCCAACAATGTCAGTGAGCGTGGGTGTACATAACCTGCTGGCTGGCTACCAGCACTGACAGCTCGCCAACCCTGCGGAGCAAGATGGTTAAAAGTGGCTTCAGCAAGGATGGAACGGCAAGAATTGCCGGTACACAGAAACAGTACATTCATAGTGACTTCTCACAGCACTCAGCTATAGCGATATTCAGGTCATTACATTGCTCAGGATTACCCGCGCAACATTCGGCTGTCAGGTAATCAATCAAGTCGGTCATCAAATCAAGGTTGGCGCGGTAACGCTGGAAGCGACCTTCTTGGGTAACCGTCAACAAACTGGCTTGGGTCATGGTTTTCAGATGAAAAGATGCGCCATTGGGAGCTATCTGCAAGGCAGTGGCAATGTCACCAGCCACCATGCCATCGGGTGCAGCCCTGACGAGCAGGCGATACATATCCAACCGGATACCAGATGCCAATGCTTCAAAGATGGGTATAGCTGCTACCTTGTCCATAAGTCAACTATACAAGAATTATTGAAATAAAGGCAACCAAAAAATCCATTGCGGGAGTGGCCGCCGGTTCTTGGGTTGTAGCAAGACAATTTACACGATGCTGCTAGACAGTTTCAGCACAAACCCAGCACTCCAAGTGAGGCTGGCTGTGGCCTACTTAGCTAGTTATTCTACCTAAGCAAAACTAGAAGAGAGCCTACGCAGCTTTCGATACCAACTTTTTTATCGCTCACCGTTTTGGCCATATTCCTAAGACCGAAAGGTGTGGCTAATGTGGATTAGCACAAGCAACACCTAAACCGAGCACTCAACGGCCAGAGCATGTAAGCAACCTGTAGCTGCTGCTCCCTAAGCCAAATCTGGGAGTATCGTGCGACATTTCCTACATGAAACGCAGCTCTGGCTTACAGACACAACCATCCCTTTTTTTAGCTCCAACTACGAGCTTTATGCCGATATGTCTGCGCGCATGATGGCCGCTATCAGTGAAGACTGGAGGATGAGCAGACAGAATCTTTCGCCATGCTATACGACGAGGGTAAGGGAGTTGGTGGTAGCAAGTTAAGTCTGGAAAAGCACGCTGGTTCCCTACTCACATACTGAGAATAGAGCCTGAGGCATTGTAAAAACGTTGCACAATACCAGCGGATGACCCTGCCCCAAAAAATACAGGGGCTATTTCTTACCCTGGACCGGATCCACAAAAAACCGCAGCCCTGCCGAGGGATTAACTCCTAGAGTACGGCAGTAGACAACGTACTCATACACGTCCAGCCGCCGTTCAAGGGTCTCAACCCTTTGGACAAACGAGTGCGGCACATCCAGCTTTCCTGCCAGGTCACGCATGCTCCAGTTCAAATCCAGCCGAGCCTGGGTCAGCCAACCGATAAGGCGGAGGTAATCTTCTGAGCTAATGGCTTTTTTCATCGGGCGGAATCTTGGTACAATTTCGCCATGTACCCAAAATGAGTACAGAATCAGCCGGGGAACTGATACCGCATGCCTAGCCCAAGTGCTCAGCCGGATTTCTCTACTAGTATCCTCTTTGCCGCCCTCTGCTTTTGCTTTAACCCAGAAGAAAAATCCTTGACCGTCGCGCAACTCATTAGCAGGGGGTTCGCACCATCGGAAGAGCTATGTCGCTACTACCTGGCCAAACTGATCAAGAGCGGGAAAATCGACGCTAGGTTATCCCGCAAGTACCAGCCACGCCTCTATATGGGAATACCCAAAAGGGAACTGGATATTCTTAGACCATCTATACCTATATCAATGCAAAACCAGGCAATAGTCCGATCGGTTCAACAGGCTCGCGAATCCGTATTGAAATCGGCAGAACAACTGGCAGAGAAAAACGAGATGGTCCTAGAAGTGTTGGCAGGTGAATGTATTGAGTATTCACTCTTTTATGCCGTTATCAACAATCTAAAAATTAATAATCCGGACCCATTCAATCCAAGACTGCAACTTCTACTCATGGAAATTTCCTTGTCGCAGGTATTCATGTTGATATGGAGAACACTGAAAGAATGTGACAGAGAAGATATAAAAAGCAGAACAATCGATTTTTCAGAGTTGATGGAATCGACTTATGAATTCTACTTAGCCTATACGCGCAGCAACTTCAAAATCCCACACTACAACCGACCAAAATCATTGAAAACATCAAAAGTAGCAGGAATATTACTCGCTGATCTTACTGCCGAAAAGAACAAGAGGAAATAATTAATGCTCTTCATGAGAGACTCTGTGGTTTATCAGGAAAATCTAATGCATATACAGCTTTATATGGGTAATGTATGAGAATATTTGCGGCTTCAGACCTTCACTTTGAATTCCATAACGACATCGAATGGTTGCCGCCCCTGCCTGCGGACAACCAGTTCGACGTACTGGTGCTGGCAGGTGACATCGGCACCAGCGCATACTTAGGTGCAGCACTTCGACGACTGCGGTATAAGTACCCAGATAAGCCGATAATACTTGTGGTCGGTAATCATGAGCATTATGGAAAAAATATTAATCGAGACGTCATGGCGCGCATCGATGTGCCGAATGTACATTTCTTAGAAAACGGGCGTGTTGATCTCCAAGGCTATCATTTTTTGGGAACTACTCTATGGACAGGATTCGACTGCCTTGGAGAAAAAAACACAAAAAAAGCCATGAAAATGGCATGGAAACATATTGCCGATTTTATCAGTATTCGCACCGCAGAATTATCTGAAACCAACGGCGTCCATAGGTTCATCACCGCAGAGCAGATGGCGGCGCTGTATCACCGGGCGCGCGCATGGCTCATCGAAGAACTGCAAACAGTGGATCCTGCAAAAACGATTGTGGTGACACATTTTCCGCCTGCCCGCGAATACCGCCATGGGCAAATTGCTGAAGATCTGATAAGTGCGTACTTCCAGGCCAATTGTCGTGACGTAATTGAACAGTACCAACCGGCGCTCTGGATCTACGGCCACAACCATTTTTCAGACGATAGAATCTGTGGAAAAACGCGCGTTGTTAGCAATCAATATGGATACCCTAATGAATCCACAGGTTATCGCGGCGACTGGGTTATCACAGTAGGTGAGGCAGGACTTAAACCTGATAGCGAATTAAAAATACCTTCTTTGCAAGATATGTTGGCGGCTTGTAATCCTAATGCGCCGATGTCGCCAGAATCGGAAGCATGGATTAACGGTGCACCGGTTGGCGAGGAAAAAATCTGATGTCATTGAATGAACGCTATTTATTGTGTCTCGGTGTCTGCAACACCTTGTTTGATACGCCCCACGTGAAAAGCGATGTAGTTCTGGCGTTGATGTTGCGAGGTGTAAAAAATCCACAAGACCAATGGCAGGCCGATATTCTGGCCGCACGTGATCTGCCTGGCGCGATACCGTTGGGTGAGAGCCATGTCCTATTGCCCAGGCCTCACTTGCAAGAACTCATTGCGTACATCCAGCAACATCCCAATCTCGATGTGGCCATCATCAGTGGAGCTACCCGCGAATATATTGATAAGTTCGTGGGGATGGTTGCACCAGAGTTGTTGGAGATGTGTCAGTTCATATGGTCGCGTGAAGATGAACCCAGCTATTACAAACGAGGAGCTGGTAAAACATACAAAACACTGGAACGCATCCCGGAGCTGAAAGGTTACAGAGCCGGTAGGATTTTGATGGTTGAACACGGTGATGTGTTCCCGTATGAATCTCACCTGCGTGTTCGACCATTTTATGGCGAGCACTACACGGCGACCGATTTGCAGAATGAACATGAGTTACAGGATGTTATCCGGCGTTTGTCCATCTTGACGCAGGTGGATGACATCATTGCACTGCGAAATAAAGAAGATACGGATCAGGAACAATATTTCGAGAAAGTGAATGCGTGGAAAAAGCAGCATAATATTTCAATGTTTGATTCTGATTATGCCGTGAAAATGCGTGCGTGCCCTTTCAAACCACCTGTTGCAATTGACGATATAGAAAAGCCCTATGAAGAGCCAATAGAACTTTTTTTCGACATGAATTAGCGCACGGTAAAAATGATGCAATCTCTCCAAACGCCAGCAGCTGGTCGTGTTGCACTGAAAGGTTTTTTCCACATCATGGAGAGATGGTCTCTGGATAATCAGCAGGCAATGGTGCTGTTGGGAGGTATCAGCAAATCAACATTTTATCGATACCGGCAATTGCCTGAAGTCACATTGCGAAGCGAAACACTTCTTCGCATCAGCTACATCATGGGTATCTATAAAGGGCTGCATACGCTGTTTGCGGAAGATGATCGCGCCAATCAATGGATTAAACGTCCCAACACAGGCGCGCCGTTTAAAGGGAAAAGCGCGCTGGACGGAATGATGCAGGGGCGCATGGAAGATCTTTCTGAGGTGCAGCGATACATTGAT
>CAZHQZ010000015.1:0-16130 GCA_964534675.1 uncultured Pseudomonadales bacterium
GCCGTGGACATCGCCGGGCCAGTTGTCCACTTCCGTGGTAGTGGTGAGCTGCCCACCTTGTTGCATGCCGGTAATCAGCACGGGTTTCAGATTGGCGCGGGCGGCGTAAATGGCGGCGGTGTAGCCGGCAGGGCCGGAGCCGAGGATGATTAAACGGTGGTGTTGTGGCGTGCTCATGGACGCAAAATCTCCATTGAAAATGCGCAAGAAAAGGCGGGAATTGCGAGGGCGCTCATGATAGGTGAGCGGCTAGGGGGAGGCAATGCGCGAAAAAGCGGTGGCGTGCTGCGCGTTAGTGCGTGGTGCTGCAATCCTGTAAATCGCTGGCGGCACAGGTTTGTGAGGAGGAAAACGTATCGCGACTTTTGCTGCGATACATGGCGAGATCGGCGTTGTGCATCAGTGTTTCAGTGGTGGTGCCGTTGTCAGGGTAGATGGCAACGCCGATGCTGGCCGTCACCATCACATTGCCGTTGCCGGTTTGCACTGGCTCGCGCAGCGCTTCGGCGAGGCGTTCTGCTAAAACAGCGGGCTGTCGAGGGTTGATGATTTCCGGCAGCAGTATGGCGAACTCATCGCCGCCGATGCGGCAGGCGGTATCGCTGTCACGAATCAGGTTGCACAGCCTGCCTGCCACTTGTTGCAGCAGGGCATCGCCTGCGCAGTGTCCCAGCGTGTCGTTGACCTGTTTGAATTGATCTAAATCGAGCATCAGCAGGGCAAACTGACGACGATAGCGGCAGGCTTGCGCTAGGCAAGTGTTCAGCGTTTGGTCAAACACGCGTCGGTTGTAGAGGCCGGTGAGGGCGTCGTGTTCGGCTTGCGCTTTGAGCAGTGCCGCCTCTTGTTGCAGGGCTTCCAGTTGGCGCGCGTGTTGGCGTGCCTGTGCGATGGCGCAGTACAGCGAACAGGGATGAATTTCTTCGTGCAGCAAATACGCTTGCGCACCGGCTTCGATGTAATGTTCAGCCAGCGCGTCGTCATTTTCGTGACCAATGACGATCACCGCTGGTTTGTCCTGCTGAATGGTGTTCACTTGAATGAGCAGATGTCCGGCATCGCCATCGTGCCATTGATGCCCGATCAGAATGATGTCAAAACAGTGCGTACTGAGTGCGGCGTAGGCGGCTTCTAGGCTGGTGACTTCCGTGATGTACGCGCTGTGATTTTGCTGGCGCAGAGCGCGCGCCAAAATGGCACGGTCGAGGGCGTTGCCCTCGGCTAGTAAAACCCTCAGAGGATGGCTGGCATCTGAGGTCATGTAACTGACTCATCGAGTATGGGCACGGGATGCACTTCCTTGAGATATCACGCAAGTTCAGCCTACGCTTCAAGAAAAAATGTGGCAACAATAGACAAGCCTTTTTACTGATTGTTGCGCACATTTATTGTGGGCATCATGTAATTACACACAGTGAAAACCGGAGAGAGCGCATGGTCAATACCCCGTTAGAGCAACTGCCCATTTTGTTGGATCGCCAACGGCGCGCGTTCGAGCGCGAAGCAGTGGTGTCGTTGGAAAGTCGCGTGAGTCGTATTGATCGGGTGATCGCTTTATTGGTAGAAAACCAGCAAGCTTTATGTGAAGCAACATCGGCAGATTTTGGTCGCCGTTCGTTACATCAAGCGCGCATGGCGGATATTTTTGGCTCACTGAATTCACTCAAGTACGCGAAAAAAAATGTACGGCGTTGGATGAAACCGGAAAAGCGCCACGTCGATCCACCGTTAAATTTATTGGGCGCGAAAGCAGAGATTCACTACCAACCTAAAGGTGTTGTGGGGGCGATTGCTACATGGAATTTTCCGGTGTGGGTGCCGATGAGTCCACTCGGTGCCATTTTTGCAGCGGGTAATCGCTGCATGGTGAAAATGTCGGAGTTCACTCCGCACACTTCAGCACTTTTGCAAGAATTGATCGCACAGTATTTTGATCCAGAAGAATTGGTAGCAGTAACGGGTGAACAAGACGTCGGCGCTGTGTTTTCTTCCCTGCCTTTCGATCATTTGTTGTTTACTGGGGCTTCCAGTGTTGGCAAACATATTTTGCGTGCAGCGGCAGATAATTTGGTACCGGTGACCTTGGAGTTGGGCGGTAAGTCGCCGGTAGTGGTTGGCCGCGATGCTGATTTGAAAAAAGCCGCAAAAGCGATTGCGATTGGCAAGGCACTGAACATGGGGCAAGTGTGTCTCTCGCCAGATTATATTTTAGTGCATCACTTGGCTATGAATGAGTTGATTGCTGAGTTGGAAAATTCGTTTGCGGAATTGTTTCCCACGATACGCGACAACGCTGACTACACTTCTGTCATCAACGCACGTCACTACGCCAGATTGCAAAGTTATATTGACGATGCCAGAGCGCAAGATGGTGAAGTGCGCGTCATCAATCCTGCCAATGAAAGTTTTGCGATGCAGAAAGATGGTGTACATAAAATACCGCCAACGTTAATCATCGAGCCAAAAGAATCCATGAAAGTCATGCAGGAGGAGTTGTTTGGTCCGCTGTTGCCAATGAGAAGCTATCAGCATATTGATGATGCGATTGAGTACATTAATGCACACCCTAGACCATTGGCGCTGTATTTGTTTTCCAACGATGCGAGCGAAAAAGAGCGCGTGTTGTCGCGCACAATTTCGGGTGGTGTAACGGTGAATGATGTGATTCAACACATCAGTTGTGAAGATTTACCGTTTGGTGGTGTTGGTGCCAGTGGTATGGGCAATTATCACGGTATAGAAGGTTTCAAAACCTTTAGCCATGCGCGCTCGGTGTATACGCAATCCAAAATCAACATGATGCAGTTGATGGGTATGAAGCCACCGTATGGCGACAAAGTGAATAAAATTTTGGACGCGATGATTAAGAAATAATTAAGAACTACACCACACCCTGCGCGATCATCGCATCGGCTACTTTGACAAAGCCGGCGATATTCGCGCCTTTTACATAGTTGATGTACCCATCACTTTCTTCGCCAAAGCGCACGCAGGACGTGTGAATACTCTGCATAATTTGGTGCAGTTTTTCGTCTACTTCTGCCGCTGTCCAGTGCAGGCGCATCGCGTTTTGTGACATTTCTAAACCGGAAACTGCCACGCCGCCTGCATTGGCGGCCTTGCCGGGTGCGTAGAGAATTTTGGCGTTTAAAAATGTTTCGACAGCATCCAAATCAGACGGCATGTTGGCGCCTTCCGCCACACAGATACAGCCATTTTTGATGAGTGTGCGCGCATCTTCGCCATTGAGTTCATTTTGCGTGGCGCAGGGCAGAGCAATATCACAGGGAATACTCCAAGGGCGCTGATTGTCGAGATAAGGCAAGCCAAATTGCGCAGCGATTTCACTGATGCGCCCGCGCTGAATTTCTTTCACCTGTCGCACCGCTTGATGTTGTTCTGCGGTGAGTCCGTTGGGGAAATACACTGTGCCGTTGGAGTCGGAGAGCGAAACGACTACGCCGTCCAGCTCCATCACTTTTTCAGCAGCAAATTGCGCCACATTGCCTGAGCCAGAAATAGCCACGCGCTTGCCGCGAAAACTGTCGTGGCGACGTTTGAGCATTTCTTGCGCGAAATATACTGCGCCATAGCCGGTGGATTCTGGACGCATCATCGAGCCGCCGTAGCTTTCACCTTTGCCGGTGAAAACAGCGCTGAACTCATTGGCTAAGCGTTTGTATTGACCGAACAGATAGCCCACTTCGCGCGCGCCAACGCCCAAATCGCCGGCGGGTACATCAAGATTGCTGCCGATGTGTCGATACAGTTCCGTCATAAAACTTTGACAAAAACGCATCACTTCCTGATCCGAGCGTCCTTTGGGGTCAAAGTCAGAGCCGCCTTTGCCGCCGCCCATGGGCAGTGTGGTGAGAGAGTTTTTCAATACTTGTTCAAACGCTAAAAACTTTAACACGCTTAAATTAACAGACGGATGAAAACGCAGCCCGCCTTTGTAAGGGCCAATGGCTGAATTCATTTGCACGCGATAGCCGCGATTGACGTGCAATTTTCCGTGATCGTCCACCCACGGCACGCGAAACATAATCACCCGCTCCGGCTCCACCATGCGCTCTAACACACCGGCGGCGAGGTAGCGCGGATTTTGTGCAAGAAAAGGCCACAGCGTGCGCACCACTTCTTCTACCGCTTGATGAAACTCCGGCTGATGTGGGTCGCGTTGATGAACGTACGCTAAAAAAGTTTCAATATTTTGATGGGTGTTCAAGGCGTTTCTCTTTATGTGTTCAGCAGAGGGCTTGGGTGATTCTAGGCAGTCCGCGCAAAAGATACAAAGTGTATATTTCTTATAGCAAACTCAACGCCACCGCTTCGGCAATGCGAATGCCATCCACGCCCGCAGACAGAATGCCGCCCGCGTAGCCCGCGCCTTCGCCCGCAGGAAATAGACCTTTTACGTTCAGACTCTGCAAACTTGCAGGGTCGCGTGTGATGCGCACAGGCGATGAAGTGCGCGTTTCCACGCCGGTGAGCACGGCATCAGCCAAGGCAAAGCCTTTGATGTTTTTATCGAAGGCGGGCAGCGCTTCGCGAATGGCAGTGATGGCGTAATCGGGCAGTGCGCTGGATAAATCTGTCCATTGCACGCCAGGGCGATACGAGGGAATGACATTGCCTGCCTCTACAGAAGCTTTGCCTGCCAAAAAATCACCCACGCGTTGCGCGGGTGCAGAGTAATTTTTGCCACCGAGTTCAAACGCGCGCGATTCCCACTGCCGTTGAAAAGTAATGCCTGCTAATGGGTGTGCATCAGGAAAATCGGCTGGCGTGACATCCACCACAATGCCAGCGTTGGCGTTGCGTTCATTGCGCGAATATTGGCTCATGCCATTCGTCACCACGCGCTCCGGTTCAGACGCAGCGGCGACAACCGTGCCGCCCGGACACATGCAAAAACTGTAAACACTGCGCCCATTGCTGGCGTGATGCACCAGTTTGTAATCGGCAGCGCCGAGCAGCGGGTGATTGGCAAAATCGCCAAAGCGACAGCTATCAATTAGCGATTGTGGATGTTCGATGCGAAAACCAATCGAAAACGGTTTGGCTTCGATATGCACGCCGCGCTGATGCAGTATTTCAAAGGTGTCGCGCGCGCTGTGACCGATAGCCAATACCACACGATCGGTTTCAATCATTTCACCGCTGGCGAGTTGCACGCCATGCACCGTGCCATCAACAATATTTATATCGGTCACGCGCTGTTCAAAACGAATTTCACCGCCGAGTGCTTCAATGGTGGCGCGCATATTTTCCACCATGCTCACCAATTTGAAGGTGCCGATATGTGGTTTGTTGATGAATAAAATTTCTTCCGGCGCGCCCGCTTTCACAAATTCTTCCAGTACTTTTCTGCCATGAAAGTGCGGGTCTTTGATTTGGCTGTATAGCTTGCCGTCAGAAAATGTGCCGGCGCCGCCTTCGCCAAATTGCACATTGGATTCTGGGTTTAATTCGTGTTGTCGCCACAGTTTCCATGTGTCTTGCGTGCGCTCGCGCACCGCTTTGCCGCGCTCCAGAATAATCGGGCGAAAGCCCATTTGTGCCAACAGTAAGCCAGCAAAAATCCCGCAAGGCCCCATGCCGATGACTACAGGGCGATGTTTTAGTGCAGATGGCGCTTGCGCAACCGGGCGATACGCCATGTCGGGCGTGGCTTTGATGTGTGGATGACCTTGGTGTTGCTGCAATAGTGCTTCAAGTTTTTTGACTTGTGCATCGACAATATAAATAAGCTGGATGTTGCGTTTACTGCGTGCATCGTAGCTGCGTTTGAAAATCATAAAATCTAGTAGCTCTGCATCGGCAATGCCCAGTCGCTCAAGAATGGCAGCGCGCAATGCTTCCGGTGGATGGTCTAAGGGCAGGCGAATTTCAGCGAGGCGTAGCATAAAAATCCTGTGGCAAGTGTTTATCTTGCAGAAGGGTTGTTGATGGTTTCGTCAAATTGTCGCAACACCGCAATAACAGCCGCTGCGCGCAGCTCATCGACCCACACCACTTCCGCCATCGCGGTGATGTTGCACTGTTCTGGCAGGGTTTGGCGCGTGTCGATCAATTCGCGCATGCGCGGCAAAAAAATAAATTGCAGCCATTGGTGGAAATCGAGGGTATCTACCGCAAACGGTTCGGTGCTGGTCAATGCGTTGGCGGACGGTGTTTCGTTTTGCCAAAAACCACCGCGCCGCAACTCACACTCAATCTCAATCAGCAGTGAACCGAGAGGGATGTAGCGGGTGTCGGTCATCGGAGTTTTCTCCTGTGCCGCGCAGCACGTCTTGGCGCAACATTTCTTCTTCTACGCCAATGTTTTTGATTACGGTGTTGATAAACAAACCGCTGGCTTCGGTGACGATTTCGTTATTGGCGTAACACGCGCCTTTGATAAAAATTTTTTTGCCTTCGACTTTGTCGATCCACGCTTCAAAACGCAGCGGCGCGTACAGCGGTGTGGGTTTTTTGTAATCGACATGCAGCCACGCAGTGGGACCGCGCGCGTTGATCAACATATTCGCCAAGGCCATGACGTGATCCCAGGTCAGCGCCACCATGCCGCCATGCACGCAATTCGGCGGGCCTTCGTAGGCATCGCCAAAGGTTACGGTGCCGATGGCTTTTTCTTCGCGCAGCACCATGTGTATGGGGGGCGACAGCGGGTTGCAGCGACCAGCGACAGGGCTGTAAGGGCCGGACCAATTCACATCGTCGGGGCGAAAATGTTTGTTGTGCGCGGCAATGGGGCGCACCCCGCTGTAGGGCTGCATGGTTGCCGCCATGGATTCTGCTGTATCTGCCAGTTGTGAAAGCGTTTCCAGTGGCGCGTTGAGCTTCACGGTGTGATCGATGAGTTGGCGCAGTGCTTTGGTTAAGCGTACCAATTCTGTTTCTTGTACGGAGGTGAAGTTGGGGTCGCTGTCGAAGTAGTTGGCTATGCCCATGATGGATGCTCCTGAGATGCCTGTGTCTTTGCAGTGTAGTGCGACTAAAGCGCAGGATGATACTGGGAAATATACGGCTAAGCGAAGCGACGATTGCCGAGCTGAGTGTGCTGCGGTTAAATCGCAGCACTTCGTTGTCATCCAAGAGAATCATCATGCTCGACAATCAATTTGATTACATCATCGTCGGTGCCGGTTCGGCTGGTTGCGTGCTCGCCAATCGCCTGTCGCGCAACAGCAATATCCGCGTGTTGTTGTTGGAAGCCGGCGGCAAAGACAGCAATCCGCTGATTCACATGCCGATTGGTTTTATCAAACTGATACACGATCCCAAAGACACCAATATTTATTATTCCGAGCCAGAGCCCGGCTGTAATAATCGACCTGTGCATTCGCCGCGCGGTCGCGTTCTGGGTGGATGCAGTTCTATCAACGGCATGGTGTATGTGCGCGGTCAGCGTGAAGATTACGACGAATGGGCGCAGCAAACAGGTTGTGCAGGGTGGGATTACGAAACACTGTTGCCGTACTGGCGGCGCGGTGAGAACTATGAGTTGGGTGAAGCGAATCGCTATCACGGCAAGGGCGGTGAGTTGAATGTTACTGGCTGTCGCACCGAGTATCCGCAAACAGAAAATTATTTGCGCGCCGTGCAAACGCTGGGTATTCCTTTTAACAAAGATTACAACGGTGAAACGCAAGAAGGCGTAGGCTATTTTCAGTTGAATCAAAAAAATGGCAAGCGCTGGAGTTCTGCGGCAGCTTTTTTGAGTAAAGAAGTGCGCGCCAGAAAAAATTTGGTGATAGTCACACAAGCGGTTGCCGCCAAAGTGCTGTTTCACAAAACGCGCGCTATTGGCGTTCACTACTTGGATAAAAATGGTAAGTTGCAGGAAGCAGCGGCGATGCAGGAAGTGATACTTGCAGCCGGTGCGCTCAATTCGCCAGCGCTGTTGGAAATGTCTGGCGTTGGACAAAAAGAAGTGCTGCAAGAGCAGGGCATCGAATTGAAACACGAGCTGCGCGGTGTGGGTGAAAACTTGCAAGATCACTACCATGTGCAAGTGCAGCACGGCGTGAAAAATCCGCCGACCATCAGTGAAGACGGCAAGTTTCCACGCATTATCTTGAGTTTGTGCCGTTACATTTTTGCCAAACGCGGCGTGTTGGCGTTTCCGGCCGCCAATATTGTTGCGTTTTTCCGTGGTGAGCGCGATGCGCGACCCAATTTTCAAATTCATTTCACCCCAGGTGCGGGCGGCATGGATGATGCGGGCAATATGGTGCCTTCCGATATCCCTGGCGTGAACTCCACAGTGTGCGTGCTGCGTCCGAAATCGCGCGGCCATGTGCATATTCGCAGCACCGATCCAAAAGCCGCGCCCAAAATTTTGTACAACTATTTAACAGATGAGGACGATTGCGCGCGCATCGTGGAAGGCATCAAGTGGCAGCGCAAGTTTTATGCAGCTGCGCCGTTTGCAGAAATCGCCACGCAAGAAATTATTCCTGGTGCGCAAGTGCAAACCGATGAGCAGATTCTGAATTACGCCAGAGAAAAAGGCGGCAGTGTTTATCACCCCGTTGGCACTTGCAAAATGGGTGC
Source organism: uncultured Pseudomonadales bacterium (assembly GCA_964534675.1). Classification (GTDB taxonomy): domain Bacteria; phylum Pseudomonadota; class Gammaproteobacteria; order Pseudomonadales; family UBA7239; genus UBA7239. The sequence goes on from CAZHQZ010000015.1 coordinate 8,563, forward strand.
AGCGGAAGACCCAATGGCAGTGGTAGATAACGAATTAAAAGTGCATGGCTTGCATGCACTGCGTGTGGTGGATGCGTCGATTTTCCCCAATTTAATTTCTGGCAATACGCACGCGCCAGTGGTGGTGGTGGCAGAAAGAGCAGCGGATTTAATTTTGGCTGACCGCGAACAAAACCGCGCCGATGCCTTTGCCGGCTTGCCGCCGAAAGGTATTGATAGCACTTCCGGTGCAGGCAAATGCCCGTTTGGGCATGGTTGAGTTTTTCTCTTCTGAAAGGGCGTTACTTAGAACTGTTTTTCAATATCCATGTGTTTGTGCAGTACTCGTGCAACTTCAATACCGAAAGGCGTAGCGCGATAGAACACGATGTGGGAACCAGCGGGAAAGCTGCGCGCTTCGGTGTAGAGTTCGGGTCTGGTTCTGCCAATAAGGGGATTGGTTAGCAGTTGTTGCAAGGTGTCTTCCAGCAACTGGCCGTAGCGCCGAGCTTGCTCATCGCCCCAGCGTTCGCGAGTGGACTGTGCAATGCCGACGAGATCCCTCTCTGCCAGCAGCGAAAGTTGGTATTGCACGAAAGTTACTGATGTTCCTTGTCAAAAATAGCGGTAACAGATTGCTCACGGCGTTGCCCAGCTTCCAACTGCTGAAAACCTGCAGCCACCTCTCGCTTCAAGATGGCTTGTTGTTGTTCACGCAGTGCATCCCGCTCGAATAGCAGGCGCAGCCCATCGCGAATCACTTCACTGGCAGAGGAATACAGCCCCGTATTCAGCTTTTCAGCAATGCGACGCTCAAATTCAGGAGTCAGGGTGATGTTCATGGCATCTAAGCTGTGTGATTTATGCGCATATTATGCGCATGATATGGTTGGGCAGCAAGACTGTGCTTAGCTGCGGATACGGAGTTGTTCTTTACTCAGGGCGAGGCTCTCTGAGCCTTTGCAAATGTCAGAATCACCTCGCGCACAATTTTCTTTTGTGGTGAGGGTAGCGCCAGAAACGCCTCGAAGGTTTCGCGTTCCTGATGTTGGATAGCTTCCTGCCAGCGCTGTTGGTTTGCCCTGATTTTTTTGATCTTCTCACTGCCAAAGCGTAAGGCTTGTGGTTCAATTTTTAACCATTCTGCCAGCACCAGCAGCTTGTCTTCAGTGGGCATGGTTTCCCCGCGTAACCAACGCCGCACACCGTGCAGGCTCACGGATCGCCCCCAGCAGCGCAAGTTGAACTCCCGCTCCAGCACCGACGGAATGGCTTCATAACCCTCGCGGATCATCGCCTCGCGTAACTGCTTCGCAAACTCTTGCTTAACTGTGTTCATGGGACGGCAATGTAAATCCCAGCTACGGCAATGGCCGCTACCTAATAGATTTACCAGTTACGTTACCTATAAACTGCCGACCGTCAGTTACGTAACTATTGGTTAAGTTATTCCATGGAAAAACCAAGCCGCACTTCCCAAGCCGCGGTCACCCCTGAGCAATTAGTCGTCTCCCGCCAGCGGGTTGCTGACCACGGTGAGGTCTACACGCCTGCTTGGATGGTGGAAGCGATGCTGGATCTCGTCAAAGGTGAAACCCAGCGCATTGACTCCCGCTTTCTGGAGCCGGCCTGCGGCAGTGGCAACTTTCTGGTTCGCATTCTCCAGCGCAAGCTTGCGGCGGTTGAGCGCGAGTATGGGAAGTCGGGTTTCGAGAAACAGCACTATGCATTGCTGGCCTTGATGTGCATCTACGGCATTGAACTGCTGCCCGACAACATTGCTGTGTGTCGCGCGAACTTGCTGAAAATTTTTGCGGATTACTTGCAGCTTAAAAAGTCGGATGATTTTTATCGCGCTGCTTCGTATGTGCTGTCAGTAAATCTGGTGCACGGCGATGCGCTGGCCATGCGCACACACGCAGGTCGACCGATCATCTTTGCTGAATGGAAATATCCAGATGAAGAAAAACTCAAATTCCAGCGCAGCGATTTTCGTTTCGATGTACTCATGGGTTCAAAAGATTCTCTTTTCCCCAAGCGGGACATTTTAACACCGATCAAAACTTATTCCCCCATCACTGTCAGTGAACTTGCTGAAAACAAGGTGGCGGTATGAGCACGCAAGCTGGCTTTGCTTTGCGTGGGCGCAATCCAGATGTGCTGACTTGCATTGCCAATCTGTCAAACGATGAGGTATTCACGCCACCGGAATTTGCCAATCGTATGCTGGATACGCTGGATGAAGCGTGGGCAGCGAGCCATAACGGTGAAAATATCTGGGCGAATAAAAATGTGAAATTTTTGGATCCGTGTACAAAATCTGGTGTGTTTCTGCGCGAGATCACCACACGGCTGACCAAGGGGCTGGCTGACGAAATTCCGGATTTGCAGGAACGGGTGAATCACATCCTGACAAAACAGGTGTTCGGCATTGGCATTACGCAACTGACAAGCCTTCTTGCGCGGCGCAGTGTGTATTGCTCGAAATATGCAAATGGCGAGCATTCCATTGCAAAAAATTTCGATAACGCGAGCGGCAATATCTGGTTTGAGCGAACAGAGCACAAATGGGCTAATGGCAAGTGCTCATTTTGTGGCGCTGGGCAGAGCACATTGGAGCGTGGCGAGAAGCTGGAAACGCATGCCTACACATTCATACATACCAAAAATATAAAAACTCGCGTCGCCGAGTTATTCGGAGAAGATATGCAGTTTGATGTGATTATTGGAAATCCGCCTTACCAACTGAATGATGGTGGTTTTGGTATGAGTGCGGCTCCTATTTATCAGTTGTTTGTTGAGCAGGCCAAGCAGTTGGAACCTCGTTACCTTGTAATGGTTATCCCAGCCCGTTGGTATGCTGGAGGAAAGGGTCTTGATGAATTCAGGGAGCGGATGCTAAACGACAGAAGAATTCGAAAATTGATTGATTTTGAGAACAGCGCAGAACTGTTTCCAGGTGTAGATATTGCCGGTGGTATTTGTTATTTCCTATGGGAACGTGATAATTCCGGCTTATGCGAAGTTGTAAATGTTCAGGGAGACAGTGCAATCTCTGTCAGCCGCTTTTTGAACGAGTATCCCACTCTCATTCGACATAGTATGGCTGTACCAATTGTCCGGAAGGTACTAGCGGTGAACGAAAATAACCGGAAGGTTCTTTCTGGTGTGGTCTCATCGCGGAAACCGTTTGGATTGCCAACAAACTACGAACCAAAAACAAAGGGGATCCCGTGTTGGTTCACACAGAAAATAGGTTTGAAGTTTGCCAACAAATCAGATGTTGTTGATGCTAAAAATCTCTTAGCGAAGTGGAAGCTATTGGTGCCGCCAGCTCCAATAGCTGGGCAAACTGATTTCTCGAAACCTGTTGGTTTTTATTATCACGGCAACACGAGAATTGCAAAGCCAGGCGAGTGTTGTACTGAGTCTTGGTTAGTTGCTGGTGCGTTTGATTCTGAAAAAGAAGCGATTTCTTACCGGTCATATATTTTTACCAAGATTGTCCGATTCCTTTTACTTCAAACCGTTGTATCTCAGCACGTTACCAAGGAGAAGTTTATTTTTGTGCCTGATCTCGGTAAGTATCATGGAGAATACACGGACAACCTACTGAGGAAACGTTGGGCAATTGATGACAGCGAATGGTCTTTCATCGACTCTAAGATCAAGGCTATAGAGCCAAATCATGAGTAAACCTATCGAAGAAATCCTTTCGCCAAAACCGGAAGCGCGCCCGCGCATCTATGCTTACTCGATTAACGACAAAGCCCACCAAGGCTTGCTCAAAGTCGGGCAAACCACCCGTAATGTAAAACAGCGCGTGGCGGAACAACTCAAGACCGCCAACATCAAAAATTACACCATTGAAATGGACGAAGCCGCTGAACGCGATGACGGCAGCATCTTCACCGATCACGAAGTGCGCGCCGCACTGGTTCGCAAGGGCTTCGAAAACACCGAACTGGAATGGATGCGCTGCACGGTACAGGATGTAAAAACTGTACTCACCGAATTGCGCACCGGCCTGAAGTTCGCCGGAAGCCATCACGAAACCTTTCCCATGCGGCAGGAACAAGCCGACGCCGTAGAAAAAACATTCGATTACTACAATTCACTCTGGGCAGAAAACCGGAATGCTGCACCGCGTTTTTTGTGGAATGCCAAAATGCGCTTCGGCAAAACCTTCACCACTTACCAACTGGCAAAGAAACTGGATGCCAAACGCGTGCTGGTGGTCACCTTCAAACCAGCAGTGGAAGACGCGTGGCAAACCGACCTGGAGTCCCATGTGGATTTCGATGGCTGGCAATACCTCTCGCGTTCATCCGGCAGTGATCCGACACAGGTTGACCGCAAGAAGCCCGTGGTTTATTTCGGCTCTTTTCAAGATTTACTGGGCAGAGACACAAACGGAAACATCAAAGCCAAGAACGAATGGCTGCACACCATTAATTGGGATCTGGTCGTTTTTGATGAATATCACTTTGGAGCCTGGCGCGAAACGGCGAAAGAATTATTTGCAGACGATGAGGAGGTCATATCTAAGGTTGAATCCGGTTTGGAAGATGAAAAGCGTCTGAAAGATAAAATCGCCGATTTACAGGAGCCATTGGAACAAGAATCTGAATTTCTGCCGATTACGACGCGAGCGTATCTCTATCTTTCCGGCACGCCGTTCAAGGCGCTCGCTACCGGTGAATTTATCGAAGAACAAATCTTCAACTGGACCTACACCGACGAGCAGCGAGCCAAGGAAGCATTCACAAAAAACTATCCTGAAAAACGCAACCCTTACGCGGCGCTGCCGCAAATGCGCTTGCTCACTTACCAAATGCCGGATGAGTTGCTGGCCGTGGCCAGCGCCGGCGAGTTTGACGAATTTGATCTCAATGCCTTCTTCGAAGCATCCGGCACAGGCAACAAAGCGCAGTTCAAGCACAAGAGTGATGTGCAAAAGTGGCTGGATATTATTCGTGGCGGTTACGCGCCCAAATCCATCGAATTGCTGAAAGTAGGCACGCGTCCGCCGTTCCCCTATTCGGATGTGCGCTTGTTGCCGTATTTGCAGCATGCGTTCTGGTTTATGCCCAATGTTGCCGCTTGTCATGCCATGGCAAATTTATTGGCGGAAAAACACAATACCTTCTGGCGTGACTACAAGGTGATTGTTGCCGCAGGCACTTCGGCAGGCATCGGACTGGAAGCACTGCCACCAGTGCGCCAGGCGATTGGCAGCGGTTTCGACAGCAAAACCATCACACTGTCTTGTGGAAAACTCACCACCGGTGTCACCGTTGCACCGTGGGCATCCGTGCTGATGCTGCGTAACCTGAAATCACCGGAAACATATTTTCAAACAGCATTTCGCGTGCAATCGCCGTGGTCTATCAAAAATCCGAACGGTGACAATCCCAACGAAGAAGAAATTCTAAAACCTGTCTGCTTTGTGTTTGATTTCGCACCCACGCGTGCACTGCGGCAGTTATCGGAATATGGCATTGGTCTGTCTCCCAATGAATTGAATCCAGAAAATGCCGTTAAGGAACTGGTGTCATTTCTACCGGTACTCGCCTACGACGGTGCGAACATGACACAAATTGATGCTGGCGGCATTCTCGATATTGCGATGGCTGGAACATCTGCAACATTGTTGGCGCGCAAGTGGGAGTCGGCCATGCTCGTCAATGTGGATAACGATACCTTGCGCCGTGTGCTGGATAACCCAGAGGCTATGGCTGCGGTTGGAAAAATAGAAGGCTGGCGGTCACTCGGTGACAACATCATCGAAACCATCATTAATAAAAGCGAGAATCTCAAAGCGCTCAAAAAGAAAGCCAAAGACGGAAATCTGACGGAAAAAGAAAAGAAACAATTAACTGAAGAAGAAAAGGAATACCGATCCAAGCGAAAACTCGTTCAGGAAAAGCTGATCAAATTTGCCACGCGCATTCCTGCTTTCATGTACCTCACTGATTTCCGCGAAAACAAGCTGCAAGATGTCATTACCAAGCTCGAACCGGATTTGTTTTTTACCGTCACCGGCCTGACTGTCAAGGATTTTTATTTGTTAGTACATCTGAGGGTATTCAATACTGAACAAATGAATCAGGCGGTATTTGCTTTTCGCCGTTACGAAGATGCCTCACTGCGCTACACAGGTATTGAGAGTCATGAGGGGCTTGCGTACTACGGGCTGTATGACACAGTGGTAGCGAAGGATTGAGGAAATAAAAGTGCTGTCGCGCCAAGGTGGCGCTCCTACGGTGTTGTGCGTTGATCTGTAGGAGCGGCACTTTGCCGCGATAAACAGAAGTCTCGGCGCTGTTTGATCAGGAGAGGGCAGGTACAATGCCCGCCATGCCCCCCCGTATTTTCAATTACCCGTCTGAACTTCCCATTGTTGCGCGCCGTGAGGAAATCGCGGCGCTGATTGCTGCGCATCAAGTGGTGATTGTTGCCGGCGAAACCGGCTCCGGTAAAACCACGCAGTTGCCCAAAATCTGCTTGGAGTTGTTGCAGGATAAAAAAATTGGGCGCGGTGAGCTGGGTTTGATTGGTCACACACAGCCGCGTCGTTTAGCGGCGCGCACGGTGGCGACGCGCATTGCACAAGAGCTGAACGAACCGCTAGGGCAGACGGTTGGCTGCCAAGTGCGCTTTCACGATGACAGTAGTGAAAGCACGCGCATCAAATTGATGACTGACGGTATTTTGCTGGCAGAAATTCAGCGCGATCGGCTGTTAAAAAAATACGATGTGTTGATTGTTGATGAAGCGCATGAGCGTTCGTTGAATATCGATTTTTTGCTCGGATACATCAAACGCATACTGCCGCAGCGTCCTGATCTGAAAATTATTATTACTTCGGCAACGATAGATGTGCAGCGTTTTTCGCAGCATTTCAATAACGCGCCGACGATTACGGTGGAAGGCCGCACCTTTCCGGTTGAGATTTCCTACTTGCCGCCAGATGAAATGTTGGGCAAGCCGGAAGATGCGGGTGAAGTATTGGAGCAGGCGCTGGCGTATTTGTTTGAGCAAGAAAAATCGCGCTCGGTGCGCGGCGGCGATGTATTGGTTTTCTTGAGTGGTGAGCGGGACATCCTAGAAGCCGCGCATTATCTGCGTAAACAACTCGCCTATAACCGTGCATTACAGCACTGCGATATCGTGCCGCTGTATGCGCGCCTCACATTAAAAGAACAACAAAAAATCTTCGCGCCACACACGGGGCGACGCATTGTGTTATCCACCAATGTGGCAGAAACCTCGCTCACGGTGCCAGGGATTCGCTATGTGGTGGATTTTGGCAAGGCGCGGGTGAGCCGCTACAGCCATCGTACACGCGTGCAGCGTTTGCCCATCGAAAATATTTCGCAAGCCAGTGCTAATCAACGCGCAGGACGTTGCGGGCGTTTGGAAGCCGGCGTTTGTGTGCGCTTGTACCATGAGCAGGATTTTTTAGCGCGCCCCGCGTTTACTGATCCAGAAATTCGTCGCACCAATTTAGCGTCCGTTATTTTGCAAATGCTGTTGTTGCGTTTAGGACAGGTGGTGGATTTTCCGTTTCTGGAACCGCCAGAGCT
>CAZHQZ010000016.1:0-12313 GCA_964534675.1 uncultured Pseudomonadales bacterium
TTTGCTGACGATGAAGAAGTGATTGAACGCACCATCACCGCGCGTGATGGTCGTTTCACTCCTGAAGTGATTGAAGTACCCGCTGGCAAAAAAATTCGCTTGGTGTTGGTGAACGAGGGACCAGGGCCGGAAGAATTTGAAAGCACGGTACTCGGTTTTGAAAAAGTCATGAACGAAGGTGTGACACGCAAAGTCATCATTCAACCACTCAAACCGGGTGAATACGCTTTCTTTGGTGAGTTCCATATGGACACGGCCAACGGAAAAATTATTGCCCGCTAACACAGTTTTTTTGTAACCGAGATTTTGTGCAACACAGTGTAATTGCGACGGACAGATCAGCAACAACACGCACTGCGTCATCGTGGTTGGCTGCGCTCGGCCACGCGATGGCGAAATACCGCAGCGTTATTCTCGCGCTGCAATGGCTGGTGGTGATTGGCTACGCACTGCTCGTCACCATTCCCGCTTTTTTGCCACTGCCCGGTGACGCGCAGCATATTTGGAACGATCTCACTCGCGCTGCACAATTTTTGTTTTGGGGTATTTGGTGGCCATTCGTCATGCTGAGCATGATGTTGATTGGACGCACATGGTGCGGTGTTTTTTGCCCTGAAGGCGCCGTGACAGAATGGGCGAGTCGTCACGGTTTGCAGCGCAGTATTCCGCGCTGGATACGCTGGAGCGGCTGGCCTTTTGTAGCGTTTGTTTCCACCACCTTATTCGGGCAATTAATCAGCGTTTATCAGTACCCTAAAGCCGCGCTGCTGATTTTAGGTGGCTCCACCGTGGGCGCCATTGTTGTCGGTTTTTTGTACGGTAAAAATGTGCGTGTGTGGTGCCGATTTCTCTGTCCTGCCAATGGTGTTTTCACACTGCTCGCCAAATTAGCACCCGTGCATTTTGGCGTGAACAAACAGCAATGGGCGTTAGCGCCGCACAACACACCGGCCGTGGATTGCCCGCCGATACTCGATGTGCAGCACAAAGCCGGCACTGGCCACTGTCACAGTTGCGGGCGTTGCAGTGGGCATCGCGATGCCGTGAGCTTGCAATGGCGCTCCACTGCGCAAGAATTGTTTGAGCAAAAAATCACTATTCACGAGCGCGTAGAAATTTTTACCTTGTTGTTTGGTTTGCTCGGCGTAGCACTCGGCGCATTTCAATGGAGCGGCAGCCCGTGGTTTGTGCAACTCAAGCAATTTGCCGCGTGGCAAGTGGTGGAATACGGTCAGTTATGGCTGCTCAATGACAACGCGCCGTGGTGGATACTCACTCACTATCCACAAGCAAATGATGTATTCACTTGGTTAGATGGCATACTGATTTTGTTTTACATCAGCGCCACCACTTTTTTTGTGGGCGGATGGGCAACAGCAGTGCTGTGGTTAACCACAAAAATACTCTTAAATAATGGCACGCGTTTCTGGCGTTTGGCGTACAGCTTAACGCCACTCGGCGGCATCAGCGTTTTTCTTGGTTTATCGATGCTAACGCTAACGCAACTGGCACAAGACCGCATCAGTGTTCCCTACGTCAGCGACCTCCGCGCCCTGCTGCTCGCCATTGCGGTGTGTTGGTCGCTGTGGCTCGCGCATCAACTGTGTCGCCGCTGGACGCTCTCCCGCGCGCAACAAATTGGCGCACTCGCTGGCGTTGCCATCGCCATGTTGCCCGTTCTCACGCTGTGGAGCTTGCAGTTTTTTCAGTGGTAGCTCTACCATGAGGTCACCCTCACCTCGTAGGAGAACGCTATGAAACTGTATTACTCACCTGGAACCTGTGCACTTGCCTGCCACATCGTACTGGAGTGGATAGGCAAGCCCTACGACTTACAAAAAGTCAGCATACACGGTCAAAAATCGCCTGAACTATTACAAGTAAATCCGCAAGGCGCAGTGCCTGTATTGGAAGAAAACGGCTGGGTGTTGACGCAAAACTTAGCCATCATGAATTACTTGGCCGACACCGCTGCCGATGCAAAATTGTGCGGCGACAACAGTGCCAAATGCCGCGCAGAAATCAATCGCTGGTTAGCGTTTTTGAATGCTGATTTACACACCGCGTTCAAACCCTTATTTGGCGGCACAGCCTACCTCGGTGATGCCACGGCGATAGAGCAAACCAAAATCAATGCCACGCAAGCAGTTGTGCGTATGCTCACGCTAACGAATCAACAACTGAAAAAGCAAGAGTATTTAACTCCAGCACGTTCGATGGCCGATGCGTATTTGTATGTGATTTTGCGCTGGGTTAGATCATTAAAAATTGACATCAGCACCTTATCTGCACTGGCGCGTTTTACCAATCGCATGCAAGCAGATAGTGGTGTACAAAAAGCGTTGGCAATGGAAGGTTTGGAGAAAATCTGAGCAAGCTAGCGTGCGTCAGTTAGCTACTGGCGCATGCTCCCACACCAACTCACTTGCGCCATTTTTCCACTGCATATAGCAGTACTGCTCCGTCCAATCACCCAACACGATTCTTTCAGCTTGCACGCCACGCTCCAGCATTACCGCATGGCGCGCAGGGCGGTGGGTGTGACCGTGTATCAACAGGCTGCATTGATATTGCTCTAACGCCACTTTCACTTCAGCGGGCGTAACGTCCATGATGTCTTCCGCTTTGATGCTATTGGCCTCTTTGCTTTTGGCGCGCAGTTGCGCAGCGATTGCACGGCGCTCGGCGAGAGATTTTGCTAAAAATTCACGCTGCCACTGCGGGTTGCGCACCAGAGCGCGGAATTGTTGATATGCCACATCTTGCGTGCAGAACTGATCGCCGTGCGCCAGCAAGATGCGCTGCGCGGAATCTTCGATCACAGACAATGCTGGCAGCAACTGCATGCCGCAGCGCGCTGCGTATTGTTCGCCCAATAAAAAATCGCGGTTGCCGTGTTGGAAAAATATTTTCACACCGAGTGTGGCAACTGCATGCAAGGCATTAGCGACGGCTTCAGCCAGCGGGCGGTCATCGTCATCGCCTATCCACGCATCAAAAAAATCACCCAAAATATACAACTGCTCAACGCCGCGCGTTTTCTCTGCCAGAAAAGCAAAAAAGGCCGCAGTGGTGTGCGGCCTTTCTTCGGATAAATGCAGATCAGAGATGAACAGCGCGTTCATCCAGCCGCCCTATCACTTCACGGTAACGGAGGTAATGGTGATGGATTCGACTGGCACATCTTGGTGACCGCCTTTAGAGCCGGTTTTCACACCTTTGATTTTGTTTACCACATCCATACCGTCGGTCACTTTGCCAAACACGCAGTATCCCCAACCTTGTGAGGTTTCGCTTTTGAAATTGAGGAAGTCGTTATCTTTCACATTGATAAAAAACTGCGCCGTGGCGGAATGCGGATCCATGGTGCGCGCCATCGCAATCGTGCCGGTGTCATTTTTCAAGCCGTTGTTGGCTTCATTTTTCACCGGCGCGTTGGTTTTTTTCTGGCTCATGTTTTCATCCATGCCGCCGCCTTGGATCATGAAGCCGTCGATGACGCGATGGAAAATCGTGCCGGCATAAAAGCCGCTGTTGGCGTATTCGAGGAAGCTGGCGACGGTGGCGGGCGCTTTGGCGGCGTCCAGTTCGAGAGTGATATCGCCGTGGGTGGTGTGCAGGGTAACTACGGACATTACGATTTCCTGTGTTTAAGGTGCGTCTAAGTGTTAAGGAGTATCTGGGGGGTGGCTATAATACGCGCTCACCACTACCCTCGCCAAACTCTCAATTCCCTATTTTTTGCCGGACATTATGAGCACACAGCCCAGCAAACCCACTGAAACTGCCAAACCCGCCCACTTTATTCGCCAGATCATCGCTGCCGATGTGGCGGCAGGCCTACCTGCCCAGCAAGTGCAAACCCGTTTTCCGCCGGAGCCCAACGGCTATCTGCACATCGGTCACGCGAAATCCATCTGCCTTAACTTCGGCATGGCCGAGGAGTTTGGCGGTCAGTGCAATCTGCGTTTTGACGACACCAACCCTGAAAAAGAAAACGACGAATACATTCAGTCAATACAAGAAGATGTGCGCTGGCTGGGCTTTCAATGGAGTGGCGAAGTGCGCCACGCCTCCGGCTATTTCCAACAATTACACGACTGGGCTGTGTATTTGATTGAACAGGGCAAGGCCTACGTCTGCCATCTCACACCCGACGAAGCGCGCGCGCATCGCGGCACGTTGACCGAAGCGGGCAAAAACAGTCCATTTCGCGAACGCAGCGCAGCAGAAAATCTCGATTTATTTACGCGCATGAAAAACGGGGAGTTTGCCGATGGCGAATGCGTATTACGCGCAAAAATTGACATGGCCAGCCCGAACATGAATTTGCGCGACCCGATCATGTATCGCATACGCCGCGCGCATCATCACCAAACTGGCGACGCGTGGTGCATTTATCCCACTTACGATTACACCCACGGCCAATCGGATGCGATTGAAGGCATTACTCACTCGATTTGCACGCTGGAATTTGAAGATCACAAACCGCTGTACGACTGGTATTTGGATAACTTGCCGGTGCCAGCGCGCCCGCGTCAGTACGAATTTGCGCGTTTGAATTTAAATTACACCGTCACCAGCAAACGCAAATTGAAACAACTGGTGGATGAAAAACATGTGAGTGGTTGGGATGACCCGCGCATGCCGACGATTGCCGGTTTGCGCCGTCGCGGTGTTACGCCGCAAGCCCTGCGCCAGTTTTGCGAGATGATCGGCGTGACGCGCAGCGATGGCATTGTGGATGTCAGCATGTTGGAGTTTGCGATACGCGACGACCTCGATAAAAACGCCGCGCGCGCCATGTGTGTCATCAATCCGCTCAAAGTAGTAATCACGAATTTTGCTGCTGAGCGCGTTGAGCAACTACCTGCGCCCAAACACCCGCAGCGCGAAGACCTCGGCACGCGCAAACTGCCCTTTACGCGCGAATTGTTTATTGATCGCAACGATTTTCGTGAAGTCGCTGAGAAAGATTTCAAACGCCTAGTGCTTGGGCAGGAAGTGCGTTTGCGCAATGCCTATGTGATTCGCGCCGATGAAGTGATTAAAGATGCCAGCGGTGAAATTATCGAATTGCGCTGCAGCTATGACCCAGACACCCACGGCAAAAACCCCGCCGACGGACGCAAAGTAAAAGGCGTGATTCACTGGGTTTCTGCCACGCAGTGCGTGGATGTGGAGCTGCGCCTGTACGAGCGTTTATTCACCGCAGAAAATCCAGAAGCCGATAAAGACAAAACCATTCTCGATTTCATCAACCCGCATTCGCTCGCCGTGGTGCAGGCCAAAGCCGAGCAGAGCTTGCGCGGCGTTGCGCCGGAAACACGCTTTCAATTTGAGCGCGAAGGTTATTTCTGTAGTGACCGCTACGATTGCACAGCAGAAAAACTGGTGTTTAATCGCACCATCGGTTTGAAAGATTCTTTTGGCAAGTGAGCAGCTCATGAAAATCTACAACACGCTCACGCGCCAGAAACAAGATTTCATCCCGCTGGTGCCGAATGAAATTCGCATGTATGTGTGCGGCATGACGGTGTACGACTACTGCCACCTCGGCCATGCACGTGTGTTAGTAGCTTTTGATGCCATCACGCGCTATTTGCGCGCTCGCGGCTGGAACGTCACTTATGTGCGCAACATCACCGACATCGACGACAAAATATTGAAACGCGCCGATGAAAATGGCGAGCTCTACACCGCACTCACCGCGCGTTTTATTCAGGCGATGCACGAAGACGAAGCACGGCTCGGTGTGGCGCGCCCAGACATCGAACCCTGCGCCACCGCACACATCCAGCAAATTATTGCGATGACGCAACAACTCATCGACAAAGGCTACGCCTATCACGCCAGCAACAACGACGTGTATTACCGCGTGGCAAAATTTGAAGGCTACGGAAAATTATCTGGCAAAAATCCAGAAGAATTATTGGCCGGTGCGCGCATTGAAGTGGATGAAGCGAAAGAAGACCCGCGCGACTTCGCCCTGTGGAAAGCGGCAAAAACTGGCGAAGTGTCTTGGCCTTCACCTTGGGGCAACGGCCGCCCTGGCTGGCATATCGAATGCTCGGCGATGTCTACCTGCTGCCTCGGCGAATCATTTGATATTCACGGCGGCGGCCCAGACTTGCCGTTTCCGCATCACGAAAATGAAATTGCACAATCGGAAGCCGCCACCGGCAAGCATTACGCAAACTATTGGATGCACGCCGGCGCAGTGCGCGTAAACAATGAAAAAATGTCGAAATCACTCGGCAATTTTTTCACTATCCGTGAAATTCTCAACCAATACCACCCCGAAGTGGCGCGCTATTTATTACTCGCCAGTCACTACCGCAGCGCCATCAATTATTCAGAAGAAAACTTGCACACAGCACGTGGCGCACTGGAACGCTTTTACACCGCTCTGCGCGGCTTAGAAAATATTCCTGTGCTGCCCTTGTCACAACTGGATGCCTCACAGCTCACGGTTGCGCGCTTTATGGCAGAAATGGATGACGATTTTGGTACGCCAGAAGCCATGGCCGCGTTGTTTGAATTGGCGCGACAGTTGAATACCGTGCGCGCCGCTGGCGATGCAAAGCAAACGATTGAACTCGCCACTATTTTGAAATCACTCGGCGCGGTGTTGGGTATTTTGCAAGCGGATGCTGACGCGTTCCTACAAGCGGGCAGTAGTGATGGCTTGAGCGCAGAAAACATAGAACAACTGATCGCCGAGCGCGTGCAAGCCAAGAAAGACAAGCAGTTTGCGCGCGCCGATCAAATTCGCGATGAACTCAAAGCGCAGGGCGTTGTGCTGGAAGATGCGCGCACCGGCACTACATGGCGGCGCGAATGACACCGGTTTTCGAACATGAAGATTTTTTCGTGTTCGACAAACCTGCCGGTGTGAGTTTTCACAGCGAAAACGGCACAGGTTTTTTTGCTCAACTGAAAATCTGCCACCCAGCAGAAACACTGTTCCCCGTTCATCGTCTGGATCGCATCACCTCTGGCCTAGTGATCGCCGCCAGAAACAAAGCAGCCGCCACGGAACTGGGGCAGATGTTTGAATCACGTCAGATTCAAAAAACTTATGTCGCGCTCTCCGACCAAACACCGTCCAAAAAACAAGGCACGATCACTGGTGATATGCAGCGCACGCGCGATGGCAACTGGAAGTTGCTGCGCAGTCGAGAAAATCCGGCCAGCACGCGCTTTTCTTCACGCGCCATTGCACCCAATTTGCGTGTATTTATTTTGAAGCCACAGACAGGGCGCACACACCAATTGCGCGTGATGATGAAAGCGCTGGGCAGCCCCATCATCGGCGATGCACGCTACGGCGGTACGCCAGCGGATCGCGGTTATTTGCACGCTCTGCAACTGACTTTTGACTGGCGCAGCGAAAATATTAACGTGCACTGCGCGCCGTCTAGCGGCGAATTATTTCATACGTTAGACGAATACCTAGCGCACACTCACCATGCGTAATGCACTACTTTTTCTGCTACTGCTCGCACTGCTGCCAACCAGTACACCGACACTGGCAGCAGAAAAGCTGTCGTGGTCTTTATTAACAATCACACCACGCGAGGAAAATCACTTCACCCAAGGTTTGGTATACGCCAAGCAACAATTGTTTGAAAGCACGGGGCGCTACGGGCAATCCGCCGTTTTTGCCTACGATGCCACGAAACTCACACAACAAAAAAAATACGCACTCCCTGCGGATATTTTTGGCGAAGGCCTGACGTTTTTACACGGCAAACTGTATCAAGTGAGTTGGCAAGCGAAAAAAATGTTTGTTTACAACACCGAGCTGCAACTACTGCAAACCCTGCCGATACAGGGCGAGGGCTGGGGACTCACCACCGATGGCACCTCGTTAATTCTGAGCAATGGCTCCAACACCCTACAATTTCTTGAGCCGCGCACAGGAAAAACTCAGCGCACACTCGCTATCCGCGACCCAAAAACCTCATGGAAAAATATCAACGAACTCGAATGGATAAACGGCTATATTTTGGCCAATGTTTGGCTCAGCAACACCGTGTTACTGATTGACGGCAACACCGGCGTGGTCGCCGGTTACTATGATTTCAGCGCGCTGAGCGCAATGATAAAAAACAAAGGCGCAGAGGATGTACTAAATGGCCTGGCATGGAATGCCACGACAAAAACTCTATTAGTGACTGGAAAAAACTGGCCGCTATGGTTTAGCGTAAAAATACAACTACTAGAAAAATCTTAGTTCACTCTTGCTGACGAAACACATAAAACAAATTCGGCTCGCTCACCAAATACAGCAAACCCTCATCATCCATCGCCACCCCTTCCGCTTGCGGCACGGTGTCGCGCAAACCGTGCTGCCCAGCGCGCAGTGACAATTTGCTGATCGGCCAGCCCGTAATATCCAACTCCAAAATCAAATGCGACTGATCCGATAGTGCTAATAGATGGCCACTGAAATCATCAAACTGCAAACTGGACAAATCACTCACAAACAATCCGGCGTTGCGCTCAGGGTCGTCCACAATTTGCACCGCCATCGGTTTCGCCGGATCAACTTGCGGGAAGCCTTTGATTTCATAAATACGCACAGGGTCGCGCTCTTTCGCCACGAACAAGCGCTTATTTTTATGGTCGTAAGCCAGCCCTTCAAAGCCTTTATTGCCATTCAAATCAATACCCAAGGCCAACTGCTGAAAATCGGCGGCATTCACTTCCGTGACATCGTCTTTCAAGCGCACTTTTACCAAACGCTGATCGCGCTCATCGGTTACCACATACTGATCTTTAGCAAAATATTCGATGGCTTCTGGATCACTAAATCCATTCAATCGCACGCGGCGCAGCAAACGCCCATCCAAAGACAATTCCACAATACTGGGATTTTGATTGGTAACTGCAAACAAGGTGCGGCGATCTGGATCAAACGTCAGCGCAGAAACATCATCATGCAAACCTTCGATAGCCTGTGCTTCTGTCACCACATGAAACGTATTGAGTTGAATTGCCTTTTCATGCGCAACATCGACATGGTGCCACTGCAATAAATACAGGCGAAGTTGATGATGCAAGCCTTGGCGGTAGGCCCACACCAATAGTGGCACTGTTATCAACAACACAAACAGTGCGGCAATAGATTTTCGTGATAGCAACATAATAAAAGCCTCTCAGAGCCCGTCATTCTCGACCATATTTCTCTGTAGCGCGAGTGCGCAGGCGACAAGTACTTAGGCAGCGCCTACAATAATCAGCTTTGTGAAAACACGAGTATTGCCATGTCTAGCCTGCCTACCAGCACCGCTCCAGCCGCCACCTTTGAACACCTGCGCAGCCAAGAAATTTCTGCGCTCAACATCCGCATTGAAGAATATCGCCATAAAAAAACGGGCGCGCAGCACATCCATATTGCCGCCAACAATGACGAAAATGTTTTTCTTGTCGCACTGCGCACCGTACCGCATGATTCCACCGGTGTGGCACATATTCTGGAACACACTGCACTGTGCGGCAGTGAAAAATATCCCGTGCGCGACCCTTTCTTTTTGATGACGCGCCGCTCACTCAACACCTTTATGAATGCCTTCACCAGCTCAGACTGGACGGCCTACCCTTTCGCCAGTCAAAACAAAAAAGACTTTAACAATTTGATGGATGTGTATCTCGATGCGGTATTTTTCTCGCGTCTCGATCCACTGGATTTCGCGCAAGAAGGTCACCGCCTCGAATTTGAAAATATGAAAGATTCCGCATCACCTTTGACGTACAAAGGCGTGGTGTTCAACGAGATGAAAGGCGCGATGAGCTCAGTGACATCTACGCTCTGGCAAGCGCTGTCCAGCCATCTTTTCCCCACCACTACTTACCACTACAACAGCGGCGGTGAACCCGCCTGTATTCCCGATTTAACTTACGAACAACTGGTGGCGTTTTATCGCACGCATTACCATCCATCGAATGCCATTTTTATGACATTTGGCGATATTCCTGCGCATGCGCATCAAGAAAAATTTGAAGCGCAGGCGCTAGCGCGTTTTGATTTTCTCGATCACACCATCAGCGTACCCAACGAAAAACGCTATTTCGCGCCGCTGACGGTGGAAGAAGCCTATGCACTCGATGAAGCCGATACGCAGGGAAAAACACATATCGTGACGGGCTGGCTGCTGGGCAACAGCGCCAACTTAGAAGCCAATTTGCAAGCGCAATTGCTCACAGCAGTATTGCTCGACAACGCCGCCTCACCGCTGCAACAAGTTTTAGAAACCTCCACGCTCGGCACTTCGCCTTCGCCACTGTGCGGCTTGGAAGATTCACAAAAAGAAATGCTGTTTGCCGCCGGTTTAGAAGGCTCGGACCCTGAGCATGCTAACGCAGTAGAAACTTTGATTTTAGATACGCTGAAAAATGTTGCTGAACACGGCGTGCCACAGGAACAGATTGATGCCTGTTTGCACCAACTGGAATTGCAACAGCGCGAACTCAGCAGCGGCAGCTACCCTTACGGCCTGCAACTGATTTTGCAAGCACTGAACAGCGCCACGCATCGCGGCGACCCGGTTGCACTGCTGGATTTAGAACCGGCTCTCGCAGCGCTGCACACAGCTTCGCGCGACCCCAATTTCATCAAACAGCTCGTCAAAGATTTGCTGCTCAACAATCCACATCGCGTCACGCTGACGCTAAAACCGGACGCATCGCTATCGCAGCAGCGCGACGCAGCAGAAGACGCGCAGCTAGCGAACATTCGCGCGCGATTATCGTCGGAACAATGTCAACAAATTATTGAGCAAAGTGTGGCACTGCAAGCGCGACAAGAAGCCGTGCTGGATGAAAGCATTTTGCCTTGCGTCACGCTCGCTGATGTTCCTGCTGATACACACACACCGCAAGCTGCGGGTGTGGAAACGCAAGCCACACCGATTACGCGCTACAACGCCGGCACCAATGGCTTGGTGTATCACCAATTGATCGTGAACTTGCCAGCACTGAGCGCCGAAGAAGCGCAATTGCTGCCGCTGTACAGCGCCTGCTTAACGGAAGTGGGCCACGGCGCGTTGGATTATTTGCAAGTGCAGCAACAGCAAGCCGCGTTGTGTGGCGGCATCAGCGCCTACCCTTCCATGCGCAGTGCAATTGACGATGTACAAATTACGCAAGGATTTTTGGTGTTATCTACTCGCGCACTGGTGCGCAATCAACACGCCGCCGCGCAATTGTTGTTTGACACTTGGCACAGCGCCCGCTTCGACGAATACCAACGCCTGCGCGAATTAATGGCGCAAATGCGCACGCGCCGCGAACGCAGCTTGACCGGCAACGGACACAGCTTGGCCATGGCAGCGGCCTGCGCCGGCATGTCACCACTCGCGCAACATCAACATGTTGTGAATGGTTTGGCAGGTTTGCCGACCATGAAGCAATTAGATCGCACATTAGATGATGCGGCGGCACTGAAAAACTTTGCGCAACAATTGCAACAACTGCATCAAAAAATGTTGCAGCAACCTACGCAATTATTATTGGTGGCCGAGCAAGAGCGCGATGCCGATTGCACCGCACACTTGCAGCAGTTGTGGCAAAAAAATCTTGGCGCAACTCACACAAATTTTGTGTTGCCGTTTGCCGCGCAGCGCGTACAACAACTGTGGCAGACCAGCACGCAAGTGAATTTCTGCGCGCGCGCTTGGCCTACGGTGGCCGTTAGCCATCCCGATGCCGCTGCGCTGAGCGTGCTGGGTGGCTATTTGCGCAACGGCTTCTTGCATCGCGCCATTCGCGAGCAGGGCGGTGCCTACGGCGGTGGTGCCAGCCAAGACAGCACCCTCGGCGCGTTTCGCATGTACTCCTACCGCGACCCGCGCCTGTCGGACACCCTGCACGATTTCGACAAAGCACTCGGCTGGCTGGCAGCCACCACACCAGACGCACAAAAAGTGGAAGAGGCCATCCTCGGCGTGATCGCCTCGCTCGACAAACCCGGCTCACCGGCGGGCGAAGCCAAAGCCGCCTTCCACAACCGTCTGTTTGGTCGCAGCGATGCCGTACGGCGCGCGTTTCGCGCACAAATCCTCGCCGTCAGCGCGCAAGATTTACAGCGCGTCGGTGCCAGCTATCTCACCGCCGACAAAGCCAATACCGCCATTTTGAGCGGCGCAGGCAGCACAGCAGAGGCCAACAAACTGGGCTTGGAGATCTGCAAGTTGGATGCCTAAAGCCATACAATAAAGCCCAAGCCGCACGGAACCTAACACATGCAGAACCCTACAGACACAGCTAAAAGCATGGTGGATTGGTTCCGGCATTCCGCGCCGTATAT
>CAZHQZ010000016.1:12413-15786 GCA_964534675.1 uncultured Pseudomonadales bacterium
GGCGAAGTGCGGCGCATTGATGTGGATGCACTGGATGATGCCTTGGACAGCGATGCCATCGTGGTGCTGCCCTGCTTGGGCTATTCCGCCAGCGGTGAAATTTTTAATCTCAGCATCGAACATGTTGCCGCCACAGTGGCGCAAGCACTGCACGCCGATAAATTGATTGCCTTTATTGCCGACAAAGGCGTTTGCGACAGCAAAGGCAACTTGTTGCGCGAATTAAAACCCGCGCAAGCCTTGCAGATGCACAAGAAAAAAAGTGTCACTGCCAACACCGCCCTGCTCACCTGCTGCCAAGCAGTGGAAGCCGGCGTGGAGCGCGCGC
Organism: uncultured Pseudomonadales bacterium; assembly: GCA_964534675.1. Taxonomy (GTDB): domain Bacteria; phylum Pseudomonadota; class Gammaproteobacteria; order Pseudomonadales; family UBA7239; genus UBA7239. The sequence goes on from CAZHQZ010000016.1 coordinate 12,742, forward strand.
ATCTCATCAGTTTTCAAGAAAACGGCAGCTTGCTGCGTGAATTATTTACCCGCGAAGGCAGCGGCACTTTGATCGCGCACGACAGCGGCGAAATCGTGCGCGCCGCCACACTGGATGATGTCAGCGGTATTCTTAATCTCATTCAACCACTGGAAGAAGCTGGCACTTTAGTGCGGCGCTCGCGTGAAATGCTGGAAGCCGAAATTCACAATTTCACTGTGATTGAACACGAAGGCTTGATAGCCGCCTGTATCGCGCTCTACCCCTACAGCGAAGGAGCAACTAAAAGAGCAACCATGGCAGAAGTGGCCTGCGTCGCCACTCACACGCAGTACCGCGACAGCGGCCGCGCCTCGCTGCTGCTCGCACACATTGAAAAAAACGCCAAAAAATCCGGCATCAAAAAACTGTTTGTACTCACCACACAAACCGCGCACTGGTTTTTAGAAAAAGGCTTCGCCGCAGCAAAAATCGATCAACTGCCCGCCAAAAAACAGCAGTTGTATAACTATCAGCGCAATTCAAAAATACTTTTCAAGACATTATGAGCTTAAAAAACAAGCTAGATACTGTAACGCTCCAATCGCCTTTGTTGGCACTATCTTTTATCGCAATTTTTGCCTTCCTACTAGCAGCTCCCGGCACAATAGATACTATCAGCTGGATAGACTGGTCAAAAAACATAGATGAGTACGGCCTAATCAAGGGATACCCCATAAATAACGATGTATACCCTCCCCTGTTTTACCTCTATTTATACGCATCCTCCCTAATAGCCAACTCCCTTGATATTTCTATTTTTTATGGGATAAAAATAACGGCATTCCTTTCTTTGTTAGCCACTTCAACCATCATTTATTGCTGGTCAAACCGAAACATAGCCACGACTTTTTTATTCTTTATTCCGCTAGCCTACACCTGCATATCCCTTCTATATCTAGAGATTTATTTTGCACCATATTTTTTGACATCCATTTATCTGCTACACAAAGAGAAACTTATACCAAGCTTGATATGCCTGGCTATTTCAATGCTTATAAAGCAAATCCTATTGATAATTTTTCCATTTTTATTTATCTATTTAGTCAAGCACTACAAGAAGAAATCTGGCAGTCTTGGCGCGTCAACCCTCAACGCTATAACTATTGTATTGTCGACAATAGGAATACTCTACTTAATTACTCTCTCCATATTCGGCAAAGCTTTTTTAGACACATTTATCACGGGATTTAAAGAGCCAGGCCTTGTTTATCAAGCATTAAATTTCAATTATTTAACATCAACCATCTTTAAAAATTCATCCGAATTTTTTTTGGGGAAAATAGCAACACCCTGCTTCTATTTCTTTTTTATAACCACACTATTAAGTTTTACCATCAAGAAACAAGGCATTGAGTCATTTTTACTTTTTTGCTTAACTGGACAGTTCTCCTATTTTATTTTTAGCACCGGAGTGCACGAGAATCACCTATACCCATCCATACTGCTATCCATATGTCTAACGCTCATCAATCCTAGATATCTCCCGTTAGCACTCAATATCACTTTAATACACTGCATAAACCTACTGACATTTTACGGCGCAATAGGCACAGGATTAGACAGACAGACAGTTGCCAATATGTATAAAGTCTACGAACTAGCCTCTTTTTCGCAGCGCCCCATAGAAATACTAAGTTCTCAATTAGTCGTGATATGCAGTTTCAATATCTTAGTTTTCCTTGCGACTTGGATATCCACCGTGTTCTTTTACAAAGATCAACCATCTTCACAACCTTAAGGTACCGTTATGCCTACCTACCGCTCAAAAACATCCACCGCTGGCCGCAACATGGCAGGCGCCCGCGCGCTGTGGCGCGCCACCGGCATGAAAGATGACGATTTCAAAAAACCCATCATTGCGGTCGTCAACTCTTTCACGCAATTTGTGCCGGGGCATGTGCATTTAAAAGACCTCGGACAATTAGTGGCGCGCGAAATTGAAAAGCACGGCGGCGTAGCCAAAGAGTTCAACACCATCGCGGTGGATGACGGCATTGCTATGGGACACGACGGCATGCTGTATTCGCTGCCCTCGCGCGACATCATCTCCGACTCGGTGGAATACATGGTCAACGCGCACTGCGCGGATGCCATGGTGTGCATTTCCAACTGCGACAAAATCACGCCGGGGATGTTGATGGCAGCCATGCGCCTGAATATTCCAGTGGTGTTTGTTTCCGGCGGCCCCATGGAAGCGGGCAAAACCAAATTGAGCGAACACAAATTGGATTTAGTCGATGCGATGGTGATCGCGGTAGACAGCACCGCCTCCGATGAACAAGTTGCAGAATACGAACGCTCCGCCTGCCCCACTTGCGGCTCTTGCTCCGGCATGTTTACCGCCAATTCCATGAACTGTTTAACCGAGGCTCTCGGTCTATCACTGCCGGGTAACGGCTCGTTGTTGGCTACGCACGCCGATCGCAAACATTTATTTTTAGAAGCGGGTCGTGTAATTGTCGAGATTACAAAACGCTATTACGAAGAAGATGATGCCACCGTTTTGCCGCGTTCGATTGCCTCGTTCAATGCCTTTGAAAATGCGATGAGCCTCGATATCGCCATGGGCGGCTCCACCAACACCATTTTGCACTTGCTGGCCGCCGCGCAAGAAGCGCAAGTGCCGTTCACCATGAAAGATATCGACCGCCTTTCACTGCGCGTGCCTCAATTGTGCAAAGTCGCGCCCAACACACCGAAATATCACATGGAAGATGTACACCGCGCTGGCGGCATCATGGGCATACTCGGCGAATTGGATCGCGCCGGTTTGTTGCACAGCGATGCGCACACCGTACACAGCAAAACCATGAAAGCGGCGCTGGCAAAATGGGACATCACACAAACACACAATTCCGTGGTGAAAGAGTTTTATCGCGCCGGTCCTGCCGGCATTCCCACGCAGGAAGCCTTCAGCCAAAGCACGCGCTGGGACACGCTGGACGATGATCGCGCCGAGGGCTGCATCCGCTCACTTGAGCACGCCTACTCCACCGAAGGCGG
>CAZHQZ010000017.1:0-13924 GCA_964534675.1 uncultured Pseudomonadales bacterium
ACCCCGTGTGCCAATCGCCCCTGCAAGCCCTGCTGTTTTACAAGGGTTTTCACGCGCTGACCGCGTGGCGGGCGGCGCACTGGCTGTGGCAACAAGAGCGCAAACCGCTGGCGTATTTTTTGCAAAACCGTATTTCTGTGGTGTTTGCGGTGGATATTCACCCGGCGGCGCGTATCGGCAGCGGCGTGCTGCTGGATCACGCGACCGGCATTGTGATCGGTGAGACCGCTGTTGTCGCGAACGATGTGTCGATCTTGCAGGATGTGACGCTCGGCGGCACAGGCAAAGAGACCGGCGACCGCCACCCCAAGATCGGCGCAGGCGTGCTAATCGGCCCCGGCAGCAAAATCCTCGGTAACATCCATATCGGTGCCTGCGCGCAAATTGCTGCGGGCAGCGTCATCCTCAAAGACGTACCCGACTGCGCCTTGATGGCCGGCGTGCCCGCCAAACAAATCGGCCAAACCGATTGCGCACAACCGGCACTGGAAATGCGGCAGACGTTGGGGTAGTGGTGCGGCGATGATTAACAAATTACCGCGATGGATTGAAACCGGCGGCTTTCTGCTGACTTTCACCGCTGGCAGCGTCAACGCCATCGCCCTGCTCGGTTTCAACCACCAAGGTGTATCGCACTTAAGCGGTATTTCGACTAACTTGGGGGTCGAGCTGGGCAATCTGCAACTGCCAGAAGCACTGCACTCGCTGCTGATTATCGCCAGCTTTGTCATCGGCGCGGCAGCCAGCGGTTTTGTCATCGGCGGCGTCTCGCTGAAACTCGGTCGCCGCTACAGCATCACCCTGCTAAGTGAATCGCTGCTCTTGGTCGCGGCGGCCATTTTTCTCAACCGTGGCTCTAACTTGGGGCACTACTTGGCGGCCGCTGCCTGCGGCTTGCAAAACGCCATGACCAGCACCTACAGCGGTGCCATCGTGCGCACCACGCATTTAACCGGCATGTTTACCGACATCGGCATCACCGTCGGGCTGTGGTTTCGCGGCCAGCCCGCGGACAAACGCCGCATCACCCTGTACGCCATCTTGGCCAGCGGCTTCATCAGCGGCGGTGCGTTCGGCGCCATCTGCTTCGAGCATTTCAAATTTTTCTCACTCGTCGCGCCCGCCATCATGGCCGCGCTGATCGCCTTCACTTATTTGTATTACTGGCACAGAAAGAAACATTCAAGCCAAGTTCGGTAACGTTCACAAACTACAAAACAAAGAAAAACTTTCTGTAGTGCTGCAACTCCGCAATCGAATCGCGAATATCATCCAGCGCCAAATGCGCGCTATTTTTTTTCACGCCGTCGGCAATTTCTGGTCGCCAGCGTTTCGCCAATTCTTTGATGGTGCTGACATCCAGATTGCGGTAGTGAAAAAACGCTTCCAGTTGCGGCATACCGCGCCACAAAAAACGGCGATCTTGGCAGATGCTGTTGCCGCACATCGGTGAAGCACCCGCTGGCACCCACTGCGCGAGAAACGCCATCGTCTGGCGCTCGGCTTCCGCAGTATCAATATCGCTGGTCAGCACACGCTGCGTCAGCCCGCTGTTGCCGTGCTGGCGCGTGTTCCACTCGTCCATCGCGTCCATCGTCGCCTGCGTTTGGCGTATCGCTAAGGAAGGGCCTTCTGCCAGCACTTTGAGATCGCTGTCGGTGACGATGGTGGCAATTTCGATGATGACATCGGTATCGGGATTCAAGCCCGTCATTTCCAAGTCTATCCAGATCAGATTGTCTTTCTGCACAACGGGCTTCGGTTGCATCTCGCCGCTCTCTTGGTAAGGTGTGCGCCATTCTTACCGCTACGCCTGCCGATGTGAAGCCAGCCGATGGCCAGACGACTCACCGACCAACAACGCCGCCGCATTGCGCTGCAACAAACGCGGCGGCGCAGTGCTGTTGCCAGCGAAGACGCGTCGGATGAAACGCAACTGGGCAGCGAACAAGAAGTGTTGATCGTCGCGCATTACGGTCGCCAAGTGGACGTGGAAACTTTAGATGGCACGCCGCGCAGCCTGCGCTGTTTTTTGCGCACCAATATGGAAGCGTTAGTGACGGGCGATCGCGTGATTGCCAAGCTGCCAGCACTCGACAGCGAAATTGCGCAGGGCGTGGTGGTGGCCAGCAGCGCGCGCCGTTCACTGCTTTCGCGCCCCGACAGTCGCGGCTTGCTGCGCCCCATCGCCGCCAACATTGATGTGATGCTGGTGACGATTGCGCCCGCGCCGGAACCGTTTCCGTTTTTGGTGGATCGCTATTTAGTGGCGGCGCATCTCTACGGCATTGCCGCCGCCATCGTGTGCAACAAAACCGATTTACTCAACGACAATAATCGCGTCGTGCTTGATCGCATGTTGCATATTTATCGCAGCATCGGCTATGCGGTTTTTTCTGTGTCTACGCAACAAGAAAACAGTTTGCACGCACTGCGGCAGTTTATGCAAAACAAAACCTCGGTGATTGTTGGACAATCTGGCGTGGGGAAATCTTCGCTGATTCACGCACTGCTGCCAGACACAGAAATTGCGATTGGTGAATTATCCGCCGGCGTTGAAAAAGGCAAGCACACCACCACCACCGCGCGCCTGTATCACTTGCCGGAAGGCGGCGATTTGATTGATTCCCCCGGCATACGCGAATTCACTTTACCCGCCATTCCCGCGCCAGATTTGCTAGCGCATTTCACCGATTTACAGCAGTACGCACATGGCTGCCGCTTCCGCGACTGCCAACACGAACAGGAACCCGACTGCGCAGTACTCGCCGCCGAACAAAGCGGAAAAATTTTTCCTGAGCGTTTAGCCAGTTATCGCCACATACTCACGAATCTTGTATGACAGATACTCCCATCAAAAAATTCGAGCACAGCATCGCCATCACAGCGAATGGAAAACGCGCCATTGATTGGCTGGCAGAAAACACGCCACTGTCGCGCATGCAACTCAAAAAAGCGATGGCCAACGGTGCGGTGTGGCTGCAAATTAACAAGAAACAGGAGCGTATGCGCCGCGCCACACGCGAGCTGCCCGCCAACAGCACACTGCATATTTATTTTGATGCCGATATTCTTGCGCTCACCGCACCGATGCCGACAAAAATTGCCGACGAGCGCAGTTACTCCGTGTGGTACAAACCCGCAGGCTTGCTGGCGCAAGGCACACTGCAAGGCGATCACTGCTCGCTGCTGCGCATCGCCGAGCAACTCACACAGCGCAAAACATTCCTTGTGCATCGTTTGGATCGCGAAGCCAACGGCTTGATGTTGGTGGCGCACACTGAAAGAGCTGCTGCCGCGCTCTCTGCACTGTTTCAAAACAATCGCATTGCAAAACATTATCGCGCCAGTGTGCAAGGCGAATGGAAGCCTGCCACTGACACCGCACTGCCGCTAAAAATTGACGGCCAGATTGACGGCAAACACGCCGTGACCTGGATAGACAAAGCCACTTACGATGCGGGCAACGCTTGCACACACTTACAACTGCACATCGACACCGGACGCAAACATCAAATTCGCCGCCACCTCGCTGCCTTAGGACATCCTATACTGGGCGATGCGCGCTACGGCACAGCTACATCGTCTTCCGCACTGGCATTAACAGCGAGCAGCATGGAATTTCTCTGCCCGCTCGCTAATCGCAAACGCCTTTTTACACTACCGCCTGACATCCAAGCACCGCAACACTAACGGAAAATATTTATGTTCGACGCACACGCCCTTTTCGCCGTACGCGAAGTTAAAAAAACACTACAAGAATCTATTCAGCACAAAATTGATTTCAAAACAAAACCGCTGGGTGCGCTGGGCACGCTGGAAACTATCGCGCTACAAATTGCGCTCATCCAACAGACACTCACGCCGGTATTAAAAAAACCGCACATGCTGTTGTTTGCTGGAGATCACGGCATCACCGCTGAAGGTGTCAGCCCGTTTCCGCAAGTGGTCACGCAGCAAATGGTGCACAACTTTGTCAACGGCGGCGCGGCAATCAATGTTTTTTGTCGTCAACACAATATTGCGATTGACGTGGTGGATGCCGGCGTGAATGGCGATTTGCGCACACTGCCCATCAAACATGCGAAAGTAGCAGAAGGCACGCGCAATTTTTTACACGAACCCGCAATGACTGCCGCGCAGTGCGAGCAGGCGATTGCACGCGGTGCAATGTTGGCGCGCGCTACCGCCGAAGCGGGCAGTAACGTGATCGGCTTTGGTGAAATGGGCATCGGCAACACATCATCCGCAACGGCTTTATTTGCTGCACTGTCTGGCACAGCAATAGAAGATTGCGTAGGGCGTGGTACGGGTTTGGATGATGCAGGCTTGCAGTACAAAACCAAAATCCTCAATGCGGCATTGCAAAAACACGGCGCGTTATCTAACCCGTTTGATATTTTGTGCACTTTTGGCGGTTTTGAAATCGCCATGATGGTAGGCGCAATACTCGCTGCCTGCGAGCAAAAAATGGTGGTGATGATTGACGGTTTTATTGCCAGTAGCGCCGCTGCCATTGCCTTTGCACTGGAACCACCAGCGCGTGATTACTGTATTTTCTCGCACTTATCGAACGAATCTGGGCACAAAAAAATACTGGATTACTTACAAGTCTCGCCGCTGGTTTCACTGGGCTTGCGCTTGGGTGAAGGCAGCGGTGTCGCCGTTACTTATCCGCTCATTCAATCTGCCGTATTATTTTTGAATGACATGGCTTCATTTGAAGATGCTGGTGTATCCAATAAATGAAATCTGCTTTTTTCACACAACAAAACTTTCTCACTCAACACTGCTTGATGGTGCAGGGCTGCACCTCAGATGCGGGAAAAAGCACGTTGGTGGCAGGATTGTGTCGCGTACTGGCGCGGCGCGGCATAAAAGTTGCGCCGTTCAAACCGCAAAACATGGCGCTGAATAGCGCAGTGACTATCGACGGCGGTGAAATTGGCCGCGCGCAAGCGGTGCAAGCGCAAGCCTGTTTTCTTGAACCGCACAGCGACATGAACCCTATTTTGTTGAAACCGAATACCGATGTGGGCGCGCAAGTGATTGTGCACGGCAAGGCACTCGCCAACATGGATGCCGCGCATTACCACCAATACAAAAGCGAAGCGATGCGATATGTATTGCAATCATTTGCGCGTTTATCCGCGCAATACAACTGTGTTGTTGTGGAAGGCGCTGGCAGCCCTGCTGAAATTAATCTGCGCGATCGCGATGTCGCCAATATGGGTTTTGCTGAAGCCGTGGATTGCCCTGTAATTTTGGTGGCCGACATTGATCGCGGCGGCGTATTCGCGCACTTGTGCGGCACGCTGGATTTATTGAGTGCATCTGAACAACAGCGCGTGGTCGGTTTTATCATCAATAAATTTCGCGGCGATGTGTCGTTATTACAACCCGGCATTGATTGGCTGGAACAGCGCACCGACAAACCGGTACTGGCGGTGATACCTTATTTGCACGGTCTGCATTTAGAAGCGGAAGACGCCATCGCTTATCAACAACCAGAAAAAAATTACAGCGAACGCTTGCGCATCATCGTGCCGGTGATGCCGCGCATCAGCAATCACACAGACTTCGATGCCCTGCGTTTACATCCGCAAGTCGATCTCAGCTTTGTGCGCGCCGGCGAAGCTATTCCTCCTGCTGATTTGGTGATACTACCTGGCAGCAAAAGCGTGCGCGGCGATCTCGCTTTTTTGCGCAGCAATGGTTGGGAACCGTATTTGCAAAAACATCTGCGCTACGGTGGAAAATTGATGGGTATTTGCGGCGGTTTTCAAATGCTCGGCAACAGCATTGCCGACCCACATGCACTGGAAGGCGCAGCAGGCACGGCGCAAGGTTTCGGTTTTTTGGATTTCGACACCGTTTTAGAACCGGAAAAACAATTGCTGCGCGTGACAGGAAAACTGCAAACCAACGGCGCGCGCGTGAGTGGCTACGAAATTCACTGCGGCGTGAGTCGCGGTGCAGCGCTGGAAAATCCCGCACTGGATCTCGGCGACCACCACGATGGCGCGCTGTCTGCCGACGGCAATATTTTTGGCAGCTATGTGCACGGCATTTTTGACGAGCAAGAATCGCTGACGAGTTTATTAACGTGGGCGGGTTTACGCGAGGTAGAAGCGTTTGATTATCGCGCCAGACAAGAGGCCGACATTGATAGGCTGGCGGATGCCGTCGAGCAGCATTTCAATACTGAGTGGCTGTGTGCGTTTATAACCCCGCAGCGTTAATTATTTTCACGCTACCAATATCTTTCAGCTTCTTGTTCGTCGGATTATCCAGACCGGGGATACCAATAACAAGATCGGCATTGCCATCACTGTTGATGTCGCCAGCACTCACGGCTGCGCCGAAGAAATCATTCGCTGCATTGCCGTACAGTGTTTTGATCGGCGTGAAATCGCTGCCGCTCCAGATGGAAACACTGCCCGCTGCCTTGATGGGCTTTCTCGGATTATCTGTTGGTTTGTTGTCTTTCCATGCACCGGCAATTAAGTCGGCATTGCCGTCACCATTTACATCGCCGAGCGCGACGCTGTAACCGAGTTGAGCTTTGGCGTTTACGCCGTATGTTTTCGGTGTGAGTTCTTCGCCAGTAAAACCGGAGAACACACTGATGCTGCCAGTATTTTTGCGTTTGTTGTCAAGGTCATCATCCAGCGGTGCGCCGACAAGTACATCGTCATAACCGTCGTTATTTACATCGCCAACGGCGACGGATTTACCAAACTGTGAGCCTTTCGCACCGCTTTTTGTGAAGAACGGCGCTGCTGGATTTGCCAGCAAATACGCTTTAACGCTGCCGCTGCTTTTCACGGCATCAACGCTGTCATTCGGTGCGCCGATAACGATGGTAACGCCATCATTGTTCAGCGTACCGATGGCGACAGCGGTGCCCGCGTAAGCCTTGGCATTTGCGCCATAGAACGGTGAGCCGAGTGGAGCGAGACCGCTGCCGGAATACACGGTCACGCTGCCAGCCAGCTTCAAACCCGTATCACCTGTCGCTTTCGGTGCACCCACCAGAATATCCGGTGTACTGTCGCCATCCACATCACCCAGCGCCAGCGCCGCACCAAACTGTGATTTGGCTTGCGAACCGTTGATGATTTCATCCGCCTTGTTGTTGCAATGCTCGCCTCGCCCGTACAACACGGTCACGGTGCCAGCGTGTGTTGTGCCAGCATTCGGAGCACCTACTACAACATCGTCACAGCCATCGCCGTCGATGTCTGCGCCACCAGCCACGGCTGTGCCCATGGCATCCTTGGCGGCGAAACCTTCGATGGAAGCCAGTTCCGTACCGCCTTTACCGGAGATCACCACGGCGCGCCCGATATCTTTTTTTACCTTGATTTTCAATAACTTGCTGGCAGGAAGATCGTGACTCGGCGTACCGACCACATAGTCGCCATAACCATCGCCGTTGAAGTCACCCGCAAAGGCGACTGCGCTGCCGGTCTTGTCGGCCTTCACCTCGCCCGGCACATCACCCAGCAGTGGCACCGGGTCATCGCAGGCATCACCCGTGCCATTGCTGTCCCAGTCACGTTGATCTGGGTTGGCCACTGTCGGACAGTTGTCAGCACTGTCACCAATGCCATCATCATCCGTATCGAGCTTCACGGTGACGGTCAACACCCGGGCAGCACCACCACTGAATGTGAATGTCAGGCTTGTGGTGCCTTCCGGCTGGGTGGCCAGGTAGCTTTTCTGGATGATCACGTCGTTGCCTGTGACCACATAATCCGTTTCGGGTACCAGCAACTCCACACCGTTGCTGATTTCCACCAGCGTGTTGCCGTTCAGCGTCAATGTTGTGACAACATCAACTTGCGCAGACGGCTTCTTGTCGAAGTTGGCTGTATCCGGGCTGATGCTGCTGTCCAGCGGTGCATTGTCCAGTACAAAACGGTTGGATACCGCGTGAACCTCATTGCCTGCCGTATCCTTCCCTCGAACATGTAAATACCAGTCGCCGTCCACGCCTTCTTTTGTCAGCGCACTGCCATTATTCAAGGGCAGCCAGCCAGCCACAGGCTCGGCTGTGTCTTGTGTCCAGGCATACTCCAGTGTGGACTCCACCAGTCCGCTGCCACCGCTGTCGGTAACCGTCGCCGCCACTGAAGCACTCCGCGCCAGCAATTCACTGCCGTTCGGGCTGAAGAGAACCGTTGGCTTTGTTCTGTCGATATTGACCGCGTATGGAGCAGACAAACTGTTTCCCAGCGAATCCGTGACAGTGAACTCACCGGAATTCATACCATCGTTGATAAAAAATATCTCGTTCCCCGGCGTATATATCCCCTGATCTGCCCCGTTCATCGACCAGGTAACGGAGGTAATCGGGGAGGCTCCCGTTTCCGCCGTAGCAGACACCCGGACACTGCTGTTTGTCCATTCCCCGCTTGCATAATCATCGCCACCCGTCACCTTGACCTTGGTTATCGTCAGTTTCAGGTCGCCCCTGCTGATCTTGACGGTGCGACTGTCCGTTTGCACATTGCCCATCCCATCCATCGCCTGGACAGTAATCGAATGGATACCCTCATCCAATATCGTGATCGGGCCTGAATAATTCGCCCACGTTTTGCCGCCATCCAGCGTATACCGCAATGAAGTCACGCCGCTTAGTGCATCCGTTGCGTCTGCGGTAATTTTTACATCCTGATTGGTCCAGGTGTCATTTGAATAAGCGCTCTCGTCTGCGTTCTTCATCGTCACGGTCAACGCTGGAGCCGTGTTATCTATCAGAAATGCCGCTGACGTTGCATTCGCCAGATTGCCTGCATAATCCCTGACTCGGACATGCAGATACCAGTTTCCGTCTGCCCCGGGGTATGTAAATTGCGCCACCGCTGTATACGGAAGCAGGGAAAAAATACTCCAGCCACTGACAGGCGCAGTGGCCGTTTGCGTCCAGGCATATTCGAGCGTGGACGCATCCAGACCACTCGTTGCATCCGTCACCGTCACCTGGGTATTGATGGTTCGGAGTGGCGCAGCACTGCCATTGGGGGCGAAAGCGATAACCGGTGCAACGCGATCACGCGAGAGGGTCAGCGTGTAGGTCATGGCTTCGTTCGGCTTCAGATAAGGCACCACCCTGACCCTGATCACCGTACCGGCAGCCGGAACCGGCACAGTAACCGTGGAGCCACTGGTTTGCCGCTGGTCATTGATGTACAGCGCTGCATACGTGGAGTCTTTCAAAACCACGTTGATATGGACGCTTGTTGCCTCAGGAGCAATGTCATACTGGTATGCAGTAACGGAGGGAGAAAATGCAGTATTGGGTGCGCCTTCCTCCAGCGTCAGGCTGTCCAGCTCATTGTCACCGGGAACCACGGTCTGCGAACCCCAACTGATAACCGTGCCGTCGCTCTTCAATGCCAGCGAGTGATCGACACCGGCTGACACCGCGACAACATCCGCAAGTCCGGCAGGAGGGGTCACTTTGCCATACTCATTGTCACCCCAACCGACAACCGTGCCGTCATTCTTCAGCGCCAATGCGTGTACACGATTTGCTGAAATGGCCGTGATACCAGACAGACCCGCCACATCCAGAATCCCGTTTCCATCAAATTCCTTCCCCCATGCAACAACGGTACCGTTCGACTTTAATGCCAGCGCATACAAATATCCGGCATCAATCGCAACGACATCAGACAAATTTGATGGCTTGGGTGTCGCGCCGGCACCGTTTGATCCCCAATCGACGACCGTACCGTCGAATTTCAAGGCCATTGAGTAGTAACTGCCTGCGGCCACCCTGGTAACACCAACCTGCGCGTCAACCGGCACATTCGATTGCCCATTCCCATTGAGCCCCCAGGCGTAAACCCTGCCGACATTGCCGACCACGCCTGTTTGCGAGACTGCCAGAGTGTGTTTACCTGCTGCGGACATGGAGATGACCTTGGCCAGACCTTGAGGGATAACCGTCTCGCCTACATCGTCGCTTCCCCAGACAACCAGTGTGCCGTTCGATTTACGCGCCAGAAAGGTGGAGTCTTTGGCTGAGATCTCTACTACATCGGTCAGCCCGGCGGGGAGTTTTGCCCAGCTGTCCAGATGATTCCCCCAGGCGATGACCGTGCCGTCCGATTTCAGGGCAATGGAATTTTTCTGGGCGGCGGCAATTTGGGTTACTTTAACTGTGGCAGCCACGCCATTTTGTGCAAATGGAATCATTGTTCCGGCAAAGAGCAACACCGCCGTTATCGCTACTCCAAACTTTCCCAATATTCTTTCAAAAGTGGGCCGCACTGTACAAACTCCCTACATTCCAGTTTCTTGTAGTGTTAGCCGCTATATAGTAATACCTACTACTATTGATGCATCTCATCTTGCCAGAATGTGACAGAGTTGCCCCGTCAATAAACCGCATTGCGCGGGTCTTCCATCATCTGCGCGATACGATATTTCCACGGCTCAATATCTGTGCCATCCGATTCCATCAACAAAAACCCAACGAGATAATCTTTATCGCGTCCCACTTTAGCTACCCACTTCACTTCACCAGTCAAGTGGTAGTGGCGCGGTTCACCGATAAACTCCACGCACAACTGCAAAATACTGCCGGGAGGCATGGGCTTATCCATCACAATCTGCAAACCGTTTGCCGATAAATCTACTGTTTTAGACACCGCCACATTGGGCTTGCGTGCCTCCCCCGTGGGCGAAGAGTAGGTTTCTACAAACACCACCAATTCCTGACCAATGCGCAATTCCGAACGCTGACAAGCAATATCTTGATTTTCCATGATTGGATCCCTGTTAATCTTTTCGCAGTGTTTGAATGACTTTCGCTAATGAGTTTTCAAATTGATCGCCCTGCTGCACCACGCGCGCTTTGTGATCTAACAGCATTTTGATCAGCTCATCCCGACGCGGCTCAGCTAATTTCTTGCCGTCGCGCCCCACAAAAATCAATTTATCCGAAGCATTGATGACCGCCGCCAATTTGCAACGCTGGCGCTCACCGTTGATTTCAATATCCACCCACGCGCCAATACCGAGTGTGCGCACAGCCTGCTGCGCGGTTTCCCATTCGTCGATGCGCGCCTGTTTTTCTGCCTGCAACTGCCGCTCGCGCTCCGCCTCTTCTTCCTTGCGTTTGCGCTCGGCGGCGGCGATAGCTTCTTTTTCCGCTACGGCTTTGGCATGTTGCGCGGCTTCTGCCGCAGCGCGCTCGGCTTCCTCAGCTTTCTTGCGCACTTCTTCGGCGGCTTGCCGCGCCGCTGCTTCTGCAATTTTCGCCTGCTCTTCTGCAGCTTTGCGCGCCGCTTCTTCAGCGCGCGCCTGCGCTTCCAAACGCTCTTGCGCAATGCGCTCAGCTTCGCGCTGCGCTTTTTCTTTGGCCAGCCGACGGCGCTCTAACTCGGCGCGCTGCCGTTCGCCCAACTCAGCTTGCAACAGCGTTTGTCGTTGATATAACTGTAAAAACAACGCAACTGTATCGCGAAAGACTTGTGAAAAATTATTGTCAGCATCCAACAAAATAATTTGTCTACCCGTCAACAAATACGCAAACTCCTCTAGCGTTTTTTCCATGCATTTGGCGCCAAGTACATTAGCAAACAACAACTGCCCGCCGTCTACCGCTTTCATAATCAGCCGACAGCGAAGGCGTTCACCATCTTCACGCTGATACACCAACCACTGCCCTTCTGGAATTTGCTTAACCTGTTCTAGCAAAGCACTGCTGATGCTGGCCGCCACATCTGCATCAGCACCAAAATCCGACAAAGGCTGCGCAGGGCGCAGCTCCACTTTATTGCCCAGCAAAATCTGCATGTGCAATTTTTCAATGCGCGTCACCCAAGTTTCTAATTCCGCAGCATCCGAAATACTCACCAACTGTTTGACGAGCTGGGGAATTACTTTGGGAATGGTTTGATACACCTGCTGCATGCCGGCTTCGTCTTCTGCACCCAGCATAGAATCCACCAACAACTCGCCCACGCGCACAATGTGCTTCCATTCATCGCTGGCTTGACCTTTGCTGAGATACACCACTTTCATGGAGTGCAGCAGCGGTCCTTTCAATAATTCTTCCACGGCATCCGGCATTGGCGCGCGCAACAACAAAGCATTGATTTGCTGACGCACGGTGCGATCGGCCGCTTCACCCGCCAGCGCACCCTGTGCTGTCTGACGTATGCGCTCCACCAAAGTATCTGCACGCTGAAAATCTTTGCCAAGCTGCGCAATCAATTCATCCAGCCATGTTTGAAACGGCGCGGTTGCTGGGTCTGCTTTGCGCAAACGCTGCAACATTTCTTCCAAACGCTGACGATATTTTTCTCCCGGTTTGCCAAGCTCCGCGCTCCAGTAGCGACCGGCATCCCACAACTGATCCAACAAACGAAACAAGGGATGTTGCAAATCGCGCAACACCTGTGGCTCGCGCAGCAACACACCCGCCACCAATGGGCGCAGCGCAAGAAAAGGCTGCAACAGCTCAGGTTCCAAATCGTTTTGCGATTGCCCCTGCTCAAAAACCTGATCGCAGAAGTACAACAAGTTGGCTTCCTGTTGCGACAGCACCAGCACTCCTGGGCGCTGTACCACTTGCTCCAGCGATTCATCCGGCGGCAAATCCACATTCTGCAAGCCCACCAAACGCGCCAACAGCGTAGCGCGGGTGCGCTCATCACCCGCACTCACTTCAGCGGTGGAAAACTTCCCTTGCGCTAGCGCTTCTTGCAGCAGTACATCAACAGACATCGAATAAACACGGTGGATGATTTATCCGGCAAGCATAACATTGCCGGCCGCCGCTTCTGCGAGTGGTATGCTGCCAACTCGATCAATAAAATCTGAAAAACATGAACCACGCAGACTGCATTCTGGTTGACGGCTCTTCCTACCTCTACCGCGCCTTCCACGCCCTGCCACCGCTGACCACCAGCAAGGGGCAACCCACGGGTGCGGTGAAAGGCGTAGTGAACATGCTGCGCAGCCTGCGCAAACAGTATCCGCACAGCGCGATGGCTGTGGTGTTTGATCCGAAAGGCGACACCTTTCGCAACACCTTGTACGCCGACTACAAAGCCAATCGCCCGCCGATGCCCGACGATTTGCGTGCACAAATTGCCCCCCTGCACGCGGTGATTCGCGCCATGGGTTTGCCGCTGTTGATTGTGGATGGCGTGGAAGCGGATGACGTAATCGGCACACTCGCCATGCAAGCGCGCGAGCAACAACAAGCCGTGCTGATTTCCACCGGCGATAAAGACATGGCGCAGTTGGTGGGCGAGCATGTCACGCTGGTCAACACCATGACCGACACAGTGCTGGATCGTGCAGGTGTGATCGAAAAATTCGGCATCGCGCCGGAACAGATTGTCGATTACCTCGCATTGATGGGCGACAAGGTGGACAACATCCCCGGCGTGGATAAATGCGGTCCAAAAACCGCCGTGAAGTGGTTGCAGGAATACGGCACGCTGCAAAACGTAATGAATAACGCCGAAAACATCAGCGGAAAAATTGGCGAGAACTTGCGCGCTGCCTGTGAATTTTTACCGCTGTCACAACTACTCGCCACCATCAAAACCGATGTAGAACTGCCCATCAACTGGCAGGATTTACAGGCGAGTGAGCCGGATCGCGTCGCGCTGCTGGAATTGTTTACCGAACTGGAATTCAAAAGTTGGATTGCCGAAATCAATAACGGCGGCAATGTGATTGCTGAGGTAACTATCGCAACACCAACCACAGAAAAAACCACTGCGCACTACGACACCATCACCGAAATTTCACAACTGCAAGCGTGGATAGCGCGCTTACAAGCTGCGCCGTATTTTGCACTAGACACCGAAACCGATTCGCTCGATTACATGCAGGCCAATATAGTCGGCTTGTCATTTGCTGTCGCAGGTGGGCAAGCGGCGTATGTGCC
>CAZHQZ010000017.1:14024-15625 GCA_964534675.1 uncultured Pseudomonadales bacterium
GCGGAAGATGCCGACATCACCCTGCGCTTGCACGAAACGCTGTGGCCGCAGTTAAGTGCAACACCGACGCTGCAATCAGTTTTTGCGCAAATTGAAGTGCCGCTGATTCCTGTGTTGTCGCGCATTGAACGCAACGGCGTGTTGATCGATGCCAAACAATTACACAAACACAGCATCGAACTCGGCGAGCGCATGCACGCACTCACGCAAGAAGCCTATGCACTCGCCGGGCAAGAATTTAATCTCGGCTCCCCCAAACAACTCGGCGAAATTTTGTACGGAAAATTGCAATTGCCCGCACTGAAAAAAACGCCGACTGGGCAACCGTCCACTGCTGAACCTGTGTTGGCCGAATTGGCGCTGGATTACCCGCTGCCGAAAGTGATTATGGAATATCGCGGCTTGAGCAAATTGAAATCCACTTACACTGACAAACTACCGCAGATGGTGGATGCAGCAACTGGTCGCGTACACACCTCTTACCATCAAGCCGTAGCATCCACTGGGCGTTTATCATCTTCTGATCCCAATTTACAAAATATCCCAATACGCACCGAAGAAGGCCGCCGCGTTCGCCAAGCGTTTATCGCGCAAAAAAATCACAAAATTCTCGCCGCCGATTATTCACAAATTGAATTGCGCATCATGGCGCATTTGTCCGCTGATGACGGCTTGTGCAAAGCGTTTGCGCAGGGTTTCGATATACACCGCGCTACCGCCGCCGAAGTGTTTGATACCGCACTAGAAAAAGTTACTACCGAACAGCGCCGCAGTGCCAAAGCGATCAACTTCGGTTTGATTTACGGCATGTCTGCGTTTGGTTTGGCAAAACAATTGCACATCGGTCGCAATCAAGCGCAGGAATACATTGATTTGTATTTCTCGCGCTACCCCGGCGTATTGCGCTACATGGAAGAAACGCGCCAGCAAGCGGCAGAGCAGGGTTTTGTCGAAACTTTATTTGGTCGCCGTTTGTATTTGCCCGATATTCGCGCCAAAAACGCCGGCTTGCGCCAAGCTGCCGAACGCACCGCCATCAATGCGCCCATGCAAGGCACGGCAGCCGACATCATCAAACGCGCCATGATTGCTGTCGACAACTGGCTGCAAACTGCCCACATCGATGCACGCATGATTATGCAAGTACACGACGAATTGGTGTTTGAAGTTGCCGAACAACAAGTGGGAACCCTGCGCGCAAAAATCGGCGAACTGATGACTGGCGCCGCCGACTTGCGCGTGCCGCTGGTGGTGGATACCGGCGTGGGCGACAACTGGGATGAGGCGCATTAACCCTCTCTTGTCCACTCACCAAAACTACTGTATAAATAACCACCACTTCATTTCGGAAGCCGCACCGTGCTGCTGCAACTGACCATCAAAGATTACGCCGTGGCGCGCGCGCTGGATGTCGAGTGGCACGCCGGCATGACAGCTATTACCGGCGAAACTGGCGCGGGCAAGTCGATTTTGCTGGATGCGCTGGGCTTGGCGTTGGGTGATCGCGCCGACACGGAGGCGATTGCCAGCGATGCCGAACGCGCTGACATCGCCGCACTGTTTGATTTGCAGCACATCCCCGAAGCACGCGATTGGCTGGA
>CAZHQZ010000018.1:0-2886 GCA_964534675.1 uncultured Pseudomonadales bacterium
GGCCACAAGAAAATCGCTTTGACACACAGCGTCAAACCGATAATCGCCAAACCCCAGTTGCCGACGATAGAGTGTATCCAGTGCGTCAAGGCAAACAGCGGCTTGGCTATCCACCACAACACGCCGTAATCCACGGTGAGATCTAAATACGGCGCTAATTTTTCCAAGCGTTTTACATCTTTAGGACCGACATAAAATTGCGCGCCCAGCGTTGCTTCACTGCCTGGCGCAATCTCCACGCGCGGTCCAGTGAAGCCGAGAAAATACAGATCATTCTTTTCGTCATGCTTGGTATAAAAACTGTTGCTTGCCGTTGCATTGGGTATCCATGCACTGACGAAATAATGTTGCACCATAGCGATCCAGCCGCCGGTGATTTTTTCTTTGAATGGCGTTTTCGCCATGTCTTTGAAGCTCATTTTTTGATAGTGCTTTTCCGGCGTGGTGATAGCGCCACCTAAAAAAGGTCGTATGCCCACACCGCCGCCCGTGCTCACCGGCTCGTGTGTATCGCGTTTAATTTGCCCGTAAAAATAACCGCTCCACGGCTGCTGCGTGGTGTTTTTCACCACATAAGACACATCGATCCAATGCTCGCCGCGATGCAGGGTGTAGCGTTTAACGATGTTGGCGCCGGTGTTATCAGCCAAGGGCAAATCCACCACCAAAGTTTGCGCATTGTCTGCCATGTCGTAGCGCGCCTGTGGCGCAATAAAACGCGGACGCGCTGCACCTTTATCGATGCCGTTGTCGCCAATCAAACCGCTCTGTGCAATATAGAGATTGGTGTTGGTGCGCGTCAGCACCACAAACGGATGCTCAGGCTCGTTGATTTTGGCGGGGTAATCGCGCAGCGCCGCCATCACAATATCGCCGCCATCGGTATCAATTTTTAGATGCAATTTGTCGCTGTAAATATCGACAATTCTGTCTGTCACCGCAGCATTTTTTGTTACAACAGGCGCGGCAGTAGTCGCCGTTGTTTCCGGCGCAGCAGGTGTATCGGTATTGTCTGCAACCGTTGCAGGTGTATCGGTTGCAACAGGCGTTTCAGGTGCAATTTGTTCTGCATTGGCCAATACAGGTTTATGCGCTTGCTGAAACTTATTCCACTCCACCAACAGCATCAATGAAACAGCGGCTATGGCGGCAATCAAAATCGGGCGTTGAAAATCCATCGTCTGGGTCTACTGCGTTGATGAGTGAGAGGGAGGCACTGGGTCAAACCCGCCTGCATGCCAAGGGTGGCATTTTAGGATGCGACGTGTGCCAAGGTAAGTGCCGTGTAACAGACCATGCTTTTCTATGGCTTCGTGTGTGTAGCGCGAACAACTGGGATGAAAGCGGCAGCGGTGCGGCAGCAGCGGGCTTATGCCATCGCTGTAAAAACGCAGCAGTACCAGCACGGGCTTTTTCATTGCGTCACCTCTCCCTGCTGTGTCTGTTTGCGTTTCTGTTTGAGCAGACGCTGCCACTGCGCCTCCAGCATATTGCGCAATTGTGCATTGTCCAACTTACCCAAACCCGCCCTCGCCAGCGCAACAATATCCAAACCCATTAATGGCTCTTGATAGTGGCGAAAACTCTCGCGCAACTGGCGCTTGATGCGATTGCGCTGCACAGCAAAGCGCACATGTTTTTTGGCGATCACCAAGCCCAAACGCGCCGGTGCTGCCGCGCAATTCACGCGCACCAACAACAAGAGTGAGGGATGGGAAATTTTGAAATGGTTGCTATCAAAAACCGCTTTGAACTCTCGCGGCGACAACAGGCGTTGTTGGCGAGTAAAACTCTGGCGGGAGGAAAGAGATCGTGCTGTGGCGGGATTGCCCACCGTTATAGCGGTGGGCGTATCAGCGGTGGACACACGGGAAGCCGATGGCTGTGCGTCGCAGGAAGAGGAGCGATCAGACCGTCAGGCGCTTGCGACCTTTGGCGCGGCGGCGGCTCAATACGATGCGGCCGTTCTTGGTGGCCATGCGCGCACGAAAACCGTGTGTGCGCTTGCGCTTCAGTACGCTGGGCTGGAATGTACGCTTGCTCATGGTGCACCTATCTTCTGTCTGGCGTGGATCGACAAACGCCGCGACTCGGCTTTGTCGAGAAAAAAGAGGCGGCATTGTACAGAACGGAACCCCTACTGACAACGCCCAGCGGGCTATGTGAACAAGAATCCTCCATCGACAGCAACACACAAATTACCCACAGGCTATCCCCATCTTCTACTCTGACTTCCCCCTTGAGCCCCCCAAAAAATCAGCCATAATGCCCTCCGCCAGCGCATCTGTGGATAAATCACCCTTTAGATGCCTCTTTATTCTGGTCTTCACCCCCCCCCCGTTTTTGCAGGATGACTATGCAACATCTATGGAGTTATTGCCTCTCACGTTTGCAAGATGAACTGCCGGGGCAGCATTTCAACACTTGGATACGCCCACTGGGTTTGCTGCCCAGCGGTGACAACAGTCGGCAATTGATGATCGCTGCGCCCAACCGTTTCATCGCCGATTGGGTCAACAACAAATACCTCTCGCGTCTGCATGAGCTATTGCGCGAAGCTTGCGAGCGGCAGAATGTAGAGCCGGTTGCCGACATCCTTGTGCAAGTGGCGCCTTCTACCGCCCGCACGCTGTTTAGCACCATAGAAACGCCTGTCGCAGCTTCTCCCTCGCCCCAAGCTCTCACGCCCAGCAGCATCGCTCCCGCTGTGGCCTTCAACACAGCACCCCAGCAGGTGGCATCGCGCATCGTGGTGCCGCCCTCGGTGATTGCGCCACAAGTGGAAGGCGGCATCAAACACCAGAGCAATATCAACCCCAATTACACCTTCAACAATTTTGTGGAAGGAAAATCCAACCAGTTGGCGCACGCGGCGGCATTGCAGGT
>CAZHQZ010000018.1:2986-5367 GCA_964534675.1 uncultured Pseudomonadales bacterium
TTTTTTCACACCTTCAACGCCCTGCTCGAAGGCGGTCAACAAATGATCGTCACCTGTGACCGCTATCCCAAAGAGATTGACGGCTTGGAAGAGCGCCTGCGCTCGCGCTTTGGCTGGGGTTTAACCGTTGCTGTTGAACCACCTGAGTTAGAAACGCGCGTAGCCATTTTGATGAAAAAAGCAGAAGAAGTCGGCGCAGAATTGCCGCCCGATGCCGCTTTTTTTATTGCGCAGCGCATACGTTCACATGTACGCGATTTAGAAGGTGCATTGAAACGCGTCATTGCCCATTCAAAATTTACAGGTGATGCTATTGATATTGAATTGGTAAAAAAATCATTAAAAGATTTATTGGCGTTGCAAGATAAACTGGTCAGCATCACCAATATTCAATCCACGGTGGCGGAATACTACAAAATCAAAACCAGCGACTTGATGGCGAAACGCCGCAACCGCTCGGTGGCGCGACCAAGACAAATGGCGATGGCGCTCGCCAAAGAACTCACCAACCACTCGCTGCCAGAAATTGGCGACGCATTTGGTGGCCGCGATCACACCACCGTGCTGCACGCTTGCCGTAAAATTCGCGAGCTGCGCGACAGCAGTGCCGACATGCGCGAAGACTACAAAAAACTCCTGCGCGCGCTCACCACATGAGCTGACAGAACGCCACAACACTGACAGAATACGCGGCTGCATAATTTTAATAATTGACCGGCATCGGGAGCCAGAACACATGCAATTTACTATTCAGCGTGAAGCCTTGTTGAAACCTTTGCAGTTGGTAGCGGGCGTGGTCGAGCGCCGCCAAACGCTGCCTGTACTCAACAACATCTTGATGGTGTTGCGCGAGGGCGAACTGTCCATGACCGGCACGGATCTTGAGGTGGAGCTGGTCGGTCGCGTGCGCGTCGACGATGAAATTCAGGCTGGCGAGATTACCGTGCCAGCGCGCAAATTATTAGACATCGTCAAATCGCTACCCGATGGCGCATCTGTTAATTTTTCTCTTGAAAATCAAAAAGTTACAGTAAAATCTGGTCGCAGCCGCTTCACTTTATCCACGCTGCCCGCCTCGGAATTCCCCGCCGTAGAAGACAGCCCAAACACCTTGAGCTTCTCCCTACAGCAGCAGCAACTCAAACGCTTGATCGATGCCGTCGCCTTCTCCATGGCACAGCAGGATGTGCGCTACTACTTGAACGGTATGCTGTTAGAGATCACGCCCGAGTTTGTGCGCACTGTCGCTACTGATGGTCACCGCTTGGCGCTGTGTACCCTGCAGACGGCTATTGACGGTGCAACCGCACGTCAATCCATTTTGCCGCGCAAGGGCGTGATGGAATTGGTGCGCTTCTTGGCAGACAGCGAACAAGCTGTGCGTGTTTTGCTGGGCAGCAACCACCTGCGTGCACAGACCGACGACTTCACTTTCACCACCAAATTGGTGGATGGCAAATTTCCAGACTATGAACGCGTGCTGCCGCGCGGTAGCAATAATTTGATCCAAGCCGTGCGCCAAGAACTGCGGCAGGCCTTTTCCCGCGCCTCTATATTGTCCAATGAAAAATACCGCGGTGTACGCTTGATTTTGGAACCGGGGCAACTGACCTTGGTCGCCAACAACCCCGAGCAAGAAGAAGCGGAAGAAACCGTCACTATCGACTACGCCGGTGCGGGCTTTGAAATTGGTTTTAACGTCAATTACTTGGTGGATGTACTCAACGCGCTGGGCGGCGAAGCCGTGCGTATTTCTCTGGCGGATGCCAACAGCAGCGCGCTAGTGGAGTCGGTAGATAGCGCAGATGCCATTTATGTCGTGATGCCTATGCGACTGTAATTCCTTCTACGGGTGAATCAGATTTTCGATTGTTATTCTGATTTGGGTTTTCTGTTGTGCCCATAAAACGCCTGCAAATACAGGGGGTGCGCAACCTTGAGCACGTCGCCCTCGACAACTGCCGCACCATCAATATCTTTACCGGAAGCAACGGCAGCGGCAAAACCAGTATTCTGGAATCTCTGTTTATTCTGGCCAGAGCGCGCTCCTTTCGCAGCGCGCAATTCAATACTGCCATCAATCATTTGCTCACACGCTGTGTCATTTTCGCAGAAATGACCGATGGCACCAGCGCAGGTGTTATGCGCGATCGCAGTGGGCAGCAGTTGTTCAAAATCAACGGCAACCCTGCTCACTCCGCTTCGCAATTGGCAGATACACTCCCCTTACAGTTGATCGACGCAGACTCCTTCTCTTTATTAGAGGGCGGCCCCAAGGTGCGGCGACAATTTCTGGATTGGGGAGTGTTTCACGTGGAACCAGAGTTTCTCTTTCACTGGCGCCGCATTCAGAAAGCCATCAAACAGCGCAATAACTTACT
>CAZHQZ010000018.1:5467-15436 GCA_964534675.1 uncultured Pseudomonadales bacterium
TTCTCTTTCACTGGCGCCGCATTCAGAAAGCCATCAAACAGCGCAATAACTTACTACGCCAAGCCAAGATCAAAAATGCTAAAATAGAGGATTCTGAATTAGCGCCTTGGGATGCTGAATTGGTGCAGTGCGCAGAAAAAGTCGATGCCATGCGGGCGCGGTATTTACGCCGTTTAGAGCCTTATTTTTTACATGTATTAACGGCTTTAGTTGACTTAAAAGGCACGGCACTGCACTACCGTCGAGGCTGGCTCGATACCTCTACGCTGGATTTAGCACTAAAGAAAGACAGTGTGCGCGACTTACAACACGGCACAACACATAGCGGCCCTCACCGTGCCGATATTGAAATTCAGGTCGGCGGGCGACCCGCCGAAGATATTTTGTCGAGGGGTCAAGAAAAACTATTGGCCTGTGCTTTGCGTTTAGCACAGGGCGTTTTGCTACACGAAATCACAGGAAAAACTTGTATTTATTTGGTGGACGATTTACCGGCAGAGCTCGATTTACAACGGCGGCAAGCCCTGTGTCAGCAGTTAAGTGCTATGCGCAGCCAAGTGTTTGTTACTGCTACAGATCCAGAAAGCCTGAAAGATTGTTGGCCTAATACACAGGAAACCCAATGGTTTCACGTGGAACAAGGTCGGGTACAGAGCAGCGCTGCACCCTAGCGTATTTATCACAGCAGGAAGTCAAAGGTAGTGACCATGAATGCAGACATTGAAACCTCCAGCACACTAGAAGACCTCGGCGGCTATGACTCGTCTAGCATTCAGCAGCTTGAAGGCTTAGAGGCTGTTCGCAAGCGCCCCGGTATGTACATCGGAGATACTTCCGACGGTACCGGTTTACACCATTTGGTGTTTGAGGTGGTTGATAACTCTATCGACGAATCTCTCGCTGGTTACTGTGATGACATCCGCGTGACCATCCACGCCAACAATTCCATCACCATTTCGGACAACGGTCGCGGTATTCCGCCCGGTGTAAAAATGGACGACAAACACGAACCCAAGCGCAGCGCAGCAGAAATTGCACTGACCGGTTTGCACGCTGGCGGCAAGTTCAACCAAAACAGCTACAAAGTTTCCGGGGGTTTACACGGCGTAGGCGTTAGCTGTGTGAATGCCTTGAGTAAATTCTTACGCTTAACCGTGCGTCGCGACGGCAAAGTCCACTCTTTAGAATTCAGCCAAGGTGCTGTGCTCAACCGTGAAATTGTCGAGGTGGATGGCACCCCCACTTCGCCGATGAAAATTACCGGCAATACAGACAAGCGCGGCACGGAAGTCACCTTCCTACCTGATACCGAAATTTTTACCGAAAACCACGAGTTTCATTACGACATCTTGGCCAAACGTCTGCGCGAATTGTCTTTCTTAAACTCCGGCGTGCGCATAGTTCTTAAAGATGAGCGCAGTGGGCAGGAAGAAACCTTTCAATACGAAGGGGGCTTGGCCGCCTTTGTTAGCTATTTGAATACCAATAAAACACCTTTGAGTAATGTGTTCCATTTCCTTGTACCGCAAGGGGAGCAGGAAAATGGTATCGGTGTAGAAGTCGCTCTACAGTGGAACGACAGCTATCAGGAGAATGTTTACTGCTTCACTAATAACATTCCTCAGCGCGATGGCGGCACGCATTTGCAAGGTTTCCGTACGGCATTAACGCGCACCCTCAACAACTACATGGAAAAAGAGGGTCTGCTTAAAAAAGAGAAGATCAGTACCAGTGGCGAAGACATGCGCGAAGGCTTAACCGCTATCGTTTCTGTCAAAGTGCCAGATCCGAAGTTTTCCAGCCAAACCAAAGACAAGTTGGTATCTTCTGAAGTTACAAACGTCGTCTCTACTGTCATGAGCGAGAAGCTCGAGGAGTATTTGTTAGAAAATCCAGCCGCGGGAAAAACCATCGTTGGCAAAATTATTGATGCCGCCCGCGCCCGTGAGGCAGCGAGAAAAGCGCGCGAAATGACGCGCCGCAAAGGCGCTCTGGATATTGCCGGCCTGCCGGGTAAATTGGCGGATTGCCAAGAGAAAGACCCCGCCCTTTCCGAACTGTATTTAGTGGAAGGTGACTCTGCCGGTGGCTCGGCCAAGCAAGGGCGCGACCGTCGCACGCAGGCTATTCTGCCGCTGAAAGGCAAAATCTTGAACGTGGAAAAAGCGCGCTTCGATAAAATGCTTTCCTCACAAGAAGTAGGGACGTTAATTACGGCTATGGGTTGTGGCATCGGCAAAGATGAATTTGACCCTGAGAAATTGCGCTACCATAGCATCATCATCATGACGGATGCCGATGTCGATGGTTCGCACATCCGCACCCTATTGCTGACATTTTTCTTTCGTCAAATGCCAGAATTGATCCAGCGCGGCTATATTTATATCGCGCAACCTCCCCTGTATAAAATTGCCAAAGGCAAGCAACATCAATACTTAAAAGATGAGCAAGCACTAACAAACTATCTTACCCAAGCGGCGCTAGACAGTGCCAGCCTGCACGTCAATACACAGGCACCGGGCATTGGTGGTTCAGCACTGGAAACCCTAGTCAACGAATACCGCAGCGTGATGGCAATTATCGAGCGCTTGTCTCGCCTCTACCCTGCTCCCGTCTTGGAGGAATTGATCTATCAACCAACTCTCTCCGTTGAGCAATTGAGTCAACGCAACGCTGTTCAAACCTGGTGTGAAGGTCTGCAAGCCGCCTTGGAACAAAACGCCAACGGCAGCCATCGCTTTGACGTGAATGTGTACGAAGACACGGAGAGAGATTTGTTCCTGCCAGCCGTACGCATCACCGCTCACGGTGTCCCTATGGAGCATGTGTTGCAGCGCGATTTCTTTGCCTCTGGCGAGTACCTGCATATCGTCAAGCTGGGGCAACAGCTACAAGGGCTCTTGGAAGACAGCGCCTATGTAAAACGCGGGGAAAAAACCGCGCCGGTTGCCAGCTTCAAACACGCTTTGGAATGGTTGATGGATGAATCGCGCAAAGGCCACACCATCCAGCGCTACAAAGGCTTGGGCGAAATGAATCCCGATCAACTGTGGGAGACGACCATGGATCCCGCCAGCCGCCGCATGCTGCGCGTGACGATCGAAGATGCCATCGCCGCAGACCAGATGTTCACCTGCTTGATGGGCGACGCTGTAGAGCCGCGCAGACACTTTATCGAGACCAATGCATTGGCTGTTGCCAACCTCGATGTTTAATTGTTATAGCACTCTCACCAAGGCCGCATTACGCGGCCTTTTTTTATGTGTCTTACTATTATTAAAGATGAATAATAAGTTATATATTTTTATGAGATTATTTTTTTGTTGTAGTTATTAAGCGCACAGTTTTCTGTGGAAAACACCCGCTAAGGCAAGCGTAGCAAGCCTTTTGGGGCAGGATAACTCTCTGCAAAATCTTTGCAGAAAACAGGGATAGGCTGTACAACAAAAAATAGAAAAACTGGCAAAAACAACCCGTTGCACAGTTATGCTTTTTTGTGCGGGAATTGCCAACAGAAAACGCACAGCGAGGAGAGAATAAAAAAGTTATCAACAAAGTGCTGTGTATGATTTGGTGATAAGACAAGTGTAGATGTGTTTACACGCGATGCCCCAGCGCTGTCTGTACGGTGCGGAGATCACTGCCTTGATCCAACAAGTGCGCGGCAAAGGAATGCCGCAAAACATGGGGTGTAACGGGTTTATGGATGCCGGCATTAGCAGCAGCTTGTTTTAGGCTGTACTGAATGCGTTTAGCCGCTAAATATTGTTTGCCCTGCTGAGTACACGATGGATCTACCAGAAAGTGAGTGGCAGGAAATAAGAACGGCTGTGTTAAGACCTTGTTTATCTGCGCGTGCAAGGCTGGTTTGAGTGAAGGAGGCAGAGTGAGGGTTCGATCTTTTTCGCCGAGATCGCTGCGAATCACGATTACATTTTGGGAAAAATTAACATCAGCCTTATGCAAGCGCAAGGCTTCCATCAAGCGCATACCGGTGCTGTATAACAAGCGCAAAAAAAGATTGAGTACAGGATCGGAAATAGCCGCAAACAAGGCCTGCACTTCGCGCACACTTAACACCACAGGCAGGCGACGGTTGGCGGTAGCGCAGGAAAGACTGTTTAACCACGGCAAATCTATACCGAGAATTTCTCGGTAGAAAAATAGCAAGGCGTGTAAGGCTTGATGTTGTGTAGCGGGAGAAACGCCGCGCTCTACGGCCAAATACGCGAGAAAAGCCTCCACTTCTGTCGCAGCCATATCGCATGGATGGCGTTGGTTGTGAAACAAAATGAAATTGCGAATCCATGCAACATAGGTGCGTTCGGTACGCAGAGAATAGTGCTTAACGCGCAAACGGTAGCGCACTTGATCGAGAAGTTTGATGACAAAAATATCCACACACATCCTTGTTTGACATAGAAAATAAATACACCAAGATCATCCAAACCTTGGGGGCGGCATTTATACACGATGCTGGCAACGAATGCATCACCGCGCATCGTGTTTGCCGCCTCGGTGGCACAGGGGTATCATTCCCGCCTTGGCGCACGAAGCGCATTAAAATCAAGAGGTTAATGCGCTAATGTTGCTAATGATCGACAACTACGACTCCTTCACTTGGAATGTTGTGCAATACATCGGTGAATTGAATGCCGAGGTAAAAGTGATACGCAATGACGAGCTGAGTGTGGATGAAATCATTGCGCTGGCACCGGAGCGCATTGTGATTTCACCAGGTCCTTGCACACCGACGGAAGCCGGCGTCTCGTTGGAAGTGATTGTGCGTTTGGCGGGCAAGCTGCCCATTCTCGGCGTGTGTCTCGGCCATCAAAGTATTGGTCAGGCGCTGGGCGGTAACGTGGTGCGTGCGCGGCAAGTCATGCACGGAAAAATTTCACCTGTGTATCACAACGGCAAAGGTGTTTTTACCGGACTGCCCTCGCCGTTCAATGCCACACGCTATCACTCGCTGGTGATAGAAAAAGACAGTTTGCCGGATTGTTTGGAAATCACGGCGTGGACGCAACACGAAGATGGCAGCATGGATGAAATCATGGGTGTGCGCCACAAACATTTTTTATTGGAAGGTGTGCAGTTTCATCCTGAATCTATTTTGAGCGAACACGGCCATCAATTATTAAAAAACTTTTTGGATATGCCCGTGTGAGTGCGCCGCTCTCAACTGTTCAGCAGGCTTTGGCGCAATTAGTGGAGCGACAGCATTTGTCGCGAGAAGTTATGCACGCCGCTATGATGAGTGTGATGCGTGGTGAAGCGACACCAGCGCAAGTCGGCGCGTTTTTAATTGCATTGCGCATGAAAGGTGAAACGGTGGATGAGTTGACCGCTGCCGCACAAGTGATGCGCGAGTTGTCGAGCAAAGTGGTTATGGATGTGAATCGTCGCCATTTGGTAGACACCTGCGGCACGGGCGGCACGGGCATTCCACTGTTTAATGTATCGACGGCGAGTGCGTTTGTGGTGGCTTGCGTAGGCGGTTTTGTTGCGAAGCACGGCAACCGTTCGGTCACGTCTACCTCGGGCAGTGCCGATTTGTTAGAAGCAGCGGGCGTCAATTTAGAACTCACGCCAGCACAAGTGGCGAAATGCGTGAATGAAATCGGCGTGGGTTTTATGTTTGCGGTAAAACACCACAGCGCGATGCAACACGCGATAGGTCCGCGCCGCGAAGTGGGTGTGCGCACCATTTTTAATGCGCTGGGGCCGCTGACCAATCCAGCGGATGCACCCAATCAAGTATTAGGTGTGTTTGATAAAAACCTTGTGCGGCCGATGGCGGAAGTGTTGAAAAATCTCGGCAGCCAACATGTGCTGGTCGTGCATGCACTGGATGGACTGGATGAAATCAGCTTGTGCGCGCCGACCAACATCGCCGAATTAAAAAATGGAGAAATACACGAATACACCATCACACCTGAAGATGTGGGCTTGGCGGCGCGACCGATTGACGAGCTGTATGTCGATAATGCGCAACAAAGTCTGCAGTGCGTAGAAACGGCGCTGACGGACAACCACTCTGCCGCCGCCGATATGGTGGCGCTGAATGCTGGCGCAGCGATTTATGCCGCCAATTTGTGCAGCTCGCTCAAACAGGGCGTAGACATGGCGCGCGATGTATTGGGTACCGGCATCGCTTGGGAAAAGCTGCAAGACTTCGCCAGCTTCACTCGTCACGTTATTTGAAATTGCTTAGTTGCCATAAAACGATTTAGAGAAAGCCATGAACACGCCCACCATTTTGAAAAAAATTATCGCGCGCAAGCATGAAGAAGTTGCCGAACGCCAGCAGAAAATCTCATTAGCCGAACAGATCACCCGCGCCAAGGCGCAAGCAGCGCCACGCGGTTTTGTCACCGCCATTGAACGAAAGATACAGGCGGGTAATGCGGCTGTAATTGCAGAAATTAAAAAAGCTTCACCTAGCAAGGGCGTGATGCGCGATCCGTTTTATCCGGAGGAAATTGCGCGCTCTTACGAAAAAGGCGGTGCCTCTTGTTTGTCGGTGCTGACGGACGTCGATTTTTTTCAGGGCGCGGATGAATACTTGCGGCAGGCGCGTGCGGCGACCAAGCTGCCAGTGCTGCGCAAAGATTTTACCGTGGATCCCTACCAAATTTGGGAAGCGCGCGCGCTGGGCGCAGATTGTGTGTTGCTGATTGTTGCGGCACTGAGCGAAGCACAACTGCAAGCACTGTATGCTTGCACGCAAGAAGCGGGTTTGGACGTGTTAGTGGAAGTGCACAATGCAGAAGAACTGGCGCAAGCCTTGCGCTTGAACACGCGCTTGATTGGCATCAACAACCGCGATTTGCACAGCTTTAACACCTCACTGAACACCACTTACGAATTACTGCAGCAGATTCCGTCCAATCGCATTGTGGTGACGGAGAGCGGCATCCAT
Source organism: uncultured Pseudomonadales bacterium (assembly GCA_964534675.1). Taxonomy (GTDB): domain Bacteria; phylum Pseudomonadota; class Gammaproteobacteria; order Pseudomonadales; family UBA7239; genus UBA7239. Next base: position 12,393 of record CAZHQZ010000018.1, read on the forward strand.
ACCATCGACGATGTGAAAGCCATGCGTGGTCATGCAGTGAATGCCTTCTTGGTGGGCGAAGCGTTTATGAAAGCTGAAGACCCAGGCATGCAATTGTTGGAAATGTTTAATTAGTGTTGGTGTTGTTATGGCAGAAAAAAAATATCGCGTCATCACTGCCAACACCAATGGCATACGTTCGGCGGCAAAAAAAGGTTTTTTTGCGTGGCTGGAAACACAAAACGCGGATGTAGTGTGCATACAGGAAACCAAGGCGCAGCGCGATCAACTAGACGATGCGCTGTTTCACCCGCATGGCTATCACTGCTATTACTTTGATGCCGAAAAAAAAGGCTACAGTGGCACCGCGCTGTACGCTAAACAAAAACCGGATCAAGTCATCACAGGTTTGGGTTGGGTTTCCGCTGATACTGAAGGCCGCTACTTGCAGGCCGATTTTGGCAAACTCTCGGTGGTGTCGCTGTATCTGCCTTCCGGCTCCAGCAGCGAGCAAGCGCAGCAGAAAAAATTTGATTTTCTTGCGCGCTATTTACCGGTGTTAAAAGAGCAGATCAACAGCGGACGCGATTTTATTCTCTGCGGCGATTGGAATATTGCGCACAAACCGATCGACTTAAAAAACTGGAAGTCCAATCAGAAAAACTCCGGTTTTTTGCCAGAAGAGCGTGCGTGGTTGGATACGCTGTTCGATGAAGTGGGTTTTGTCGATGCGTTTCGCGTGATTAACCAAGAAGAAAACCAGTTTACTTGGTGGTCAAATCGCGGCGCAGCGTGGGAGAAAAATGTGGGATGGCGCATCGATTATCAGATCGTCACACCCGCACTGCGTAATGCCGTGCAGCGCGTAGAAATTTACAAAGCGGAGCGCTTTTCCGATCACGCACCGCTGATTATGGATTACGTGTTGTAACGGTTTTATATTGCGCTCAAATTGGCTTGCGCCAACATTAACCACTTCAAGCCACAATCGTCAAAATTGATTTGCACCCGCGTGCGCGCGCCGCTGCCTTCGACATTGAGAATAAAACCCTCGCCAAAAACTGAATGGGTTACACGCTGTCCTAAATGAAAATCGCCGCTGTCGGTCTGTTGTTGGCGCGTGAAAGCCGGCATGGCGCGTTCGTGGTAAACAGGGCGCGAGACTTTGGTGCGTGGACGCACTTCCTCCAACAATTCACGCGGAATTTCACGAATAAAACGCGAAGGCAAATTAAAGGAATCACTGCCGTACAAACGCCGTGATTCAGCGTAGGTCAAATACAATTTTTTTTCAGCGCGCGTAATGCCGACATAACAGAGGCGGCGCTCTTCTTCGAGTTGTGATGGCTCATCCATCGACATTTTGTGCGGGAACAAGTTTTCTTCCACGCCGGAAATAAACACCAGTGGAAACTCCAAACCTTTGGCGGAGTGCAGCGTCATCAGTTGCACACTGTCGGAGTGCGGCTCGGCTTGCGCTTCGCCGGCGTCGAGTGCGGTGGTGGCGAGAAATTGTCCGAGTGCGCTCTGTTCCTCATCTTCCACTTCAAAAGCTTTGCAGGCGCCGATCAATTCTTGCAAGTTTTCTACGCGGCTCAGTCCCTTCTCACCTTTTTCGTTGCGATGAAAATCCAGCAGACCGCTTTGTGTAATCACATGCTCGGCGATTTTGTGCAAGGGTTCTTCGCGCGTAGCAACATCCAAGCGCGCAATTAACGATAAAAAACCGCGCACAGCATTGTTGGCACGCGCGGTCATACGATCGGTTTCTGTTAGCTCTTCTGCCGCCTGCCACAGTGAGCACTGGCGTTCGCGCGCATAGGTGCGAATGTCTTCCACGGTGCGTTCACCGATAGCGCGTGTGGGCGTGTTGATCACGCGTTCGAAAGCGGGGTCGTCGTGGCGATGCCAGATCAAACGCAAATACGCCAGCGCATTTTTAATTTCCAAACGCTCGTAAAATTTTTGCCCGCCGTACACCACATAGGGTAGTCCGCGTTGAATCAAAGCTTCTTCCAGCGCGCGCGATTGCGCGTTGGAGCGATACAACAGCGCCACATCGCGCCGTGCGCCGCCCGCCTCCACCCAAGCGCTGATGCGATCCACAATAAAACGCGCTTCGTCTTGTTCATTAAAGGCGGCATAGACGGAAATCAAATCGCCTTCCACTCTGTCTGTCCACAATTCCTTGCCCATGCGGCCGCGATTGTTGTCGATCACCGCGTTCGCCGCTTTCAAAATAGTGGCAGTGGAACGGTAGTTTTGTTCTAAGCGTATGGTGTGTACATTGGCAAAGTCGCGATCAAAACGCTGGATGTTTTCGATGCGCGCGCCGCGCCAACCGTAGATGGATTGGTCGTCGTCGCCGACGGCGGTGACATAAGTGTCCTGCCCGACCAATACGCGCAGCCACGCATATTGAATGGTGTTGGTGTCTTGAAACTCATCCACTAGTAAAAACTGAAAGCGCTGCTGATAGTGCTGCAATAATTCGGGTGAGTTCAGCCACAGCTCGTGCGAGCGCAATAATAATTCGCCAAAATCCACCAAGCCGCTGCGCTCACAGGCCTCTTCGTAAGCGGCGTAAATTTTGATCAGCGTATCTGTGTAGAGATCGCCGGTGCGCTGTAAATATTTGGCGCGTTGACCTTCATCTTTTTGCCCGCCGATATACCATTGAATTTGTTTCGGCGGCCAGCGCCCTTCATCCACTTCCAGATTTTTCATCACGCGCTTGATCAAACGCAATTGATCGTCGCTGTCGAGAATTTGAAATTGTTCGGGCAGTTTTGCCTCGCGCCAGTGCATTTTGAGTAGACGGTGCGCCAAACTGTGAAAAGTGCCTACCCACAAATGATGCGATAGCGAGCCGAGCATGCTCTCTAAACGCCCGCGCATTTCTTTCGCGGCTTTGTTGGTAAACGTAACGGCGAGGATGGCGTGCGGCGGCACCTGTTCTACGCGCAGCAACCACGCAATGCGTTGCACCAGCACGCGCGTTTTGCCGCTACCCGCGCCGGCGAGTATCAGTTGGTTTTCTGGCGGCGCGCTGACGGCTTCGCGCT
>CAZHQZ010000019.1:0-13862 GCA_964534675.1 uncultured Pseudomonadales bacterium
TACTTTCTGCCACCAATAAACGCAGTGCGCCGTTGCCGCGCGCCTGAATCGCCAAACGCCCTTCCAATTTGATATTGGCGCTGAGCAATGCAGCCGCAGCCACACTTTCACCCAATAACCTTTTGCCAGCCTGCACCGCATCCACAAACGCTGGCATAGCTTGCACGCTGTTGCGCAAATGCACCCACGCACCGCGCACCGGTGCGTTTTCAAACAAAAAACGAATCAGCGCATCTTGTTGCTTTTCTTGACTACTCATCAACTCTCCAGAGGATACAAAGTCTGGCAGTTGGATTGCAGATAATCACTGCGCCACTCTTCCAGCTTTTTGCCGCGATCTTTTTCTAACACCACTTCTTCGTTGCCATTCTTATCCATAAAGCGCCCGCGATCCCCGCGAGCAATCGCTGCAATATCTGATTTCCATTTTTTGCAGCGCTCACCAATAGCCTTTTCCATTTTTTTCTTTTTCTGAATTTCTAAGTTTTTTTCATCCTGCGTTTTTTCTGTGCTCACCACCACGGGCGGTGCAACATCTCCGCTGGCATGATCGATATTGATTTTTTCCAGCTGACTATCAATCGCCTCTGCTTTTTTTTCTGCGGGTGCGCGATCACCAAAATGCACTTTGCCGTTGTCGTCCACCCATTTGTACACCTCTGCTTGTGCCGGTAAACACAGCAGTAACAGCAAGGCGCACGCCACTTTTATTGTTTGTTTCATGCAAATCTCCTTGGTGCGTTGCTCATCACAGAGGCGATAACTGATTGAAGTCTACTACTGACGGAAATTTTGTCACGGCGCGCGGCGGCTGCTGACTATCCGGCTGCAAAATACACAACAGGTGACGCACACCGTGCGCTTGTGCCGCTTCCAACACCGACAACGTGTCATCCACAAACAGCGTGCGCGCTGCATCAAACGGATATTGTCGCTGCAATGTCTGCCAAAAAAGTGCAGTTTCTTTGGCCGCACCCACATCATGCGAACTGATAATGTGATCCAAACAAGGGCGCAGCGCCACCTGCTCCAATTTCAGTTGAATACTATCTGCGTGCGCGTTGGTCACCAGCCAAATACTTTTTCCTGCAGCAGTTAAAGCTGCCAAAAACGCTGCCGCATGCGGGCGCCAGCCAATCAAATGACTGACTTCACGTTTCAGCGCCACAATATCCACCTGCAATTCGCGCTGCCAGAAATCCAAGCAATACCAATTGAGCGTGCCGTGCTCCTCGGCAAAACGCGCCTGCAACATTGTGCGCGCCGCCACTTCCTCCACACCGCGCGCTTCGGCGTAACGGCGCGGTAAATGGGTCTGCCAAAAATAATTGTCGAAGTGCAAATCCAGCAGCGTGCCGTCCATATCCAAGAGCACGGTGTCGATATCCTGCCAACGCATAGCCACCGATGGCTGCTGCGAAGGAGGAGAAAATGTGTCTGCCATCACAAAATTGCTCATTGCACGGGTAATAGCGCATTAAAACCCTCGCCGCCGCTCCCTGCCAACCTACCGTTATCGACCGTTAGGGCGTTATAATCGACCGTCGGTTCAGGCAGCCACTGCCGTTTACAACCTTTTGATTTCACGGACGCATTGCACCTCAGATGTACCAGCTTCGCTTTAAGGACAACAGTCGCCCACTCTTCCCGATCACAGCCAATGTCTGCACGCTCGGGAGAGGCCAAGGCAATACCGTTGTGCTCGATACCAGTACGGTAGACGAGTCGCACGCGCGTATCGTGCAACACGACGGCAAATTGTTTCTGCAAGACAACAAAAGTCAGCGCGGCTGTTTCGTCAACGGCAAAAAAGTCAAATACAAAGATTTGCGCAGCGGCGACCTCATTAGCATCGGCAATGTGCATTTTGAAATCATTGAATCCGATGACAACGATTTGACATCCACACGCATTTCCGCAGTGCCCAACAACACGCAAACACCGCGCTCCGCTGTGCACACCGCGGCGTCTTGGCGTTTGATTTCAGATAGCAGTTGGCTCTCCGGCAAAGTCTTCGAATTGCAAAATGATGCCACTCTGTTGGGGCGCGGCAAAGATTGCGACATCGCCATCCCTGGCAATCACCTCTCGCGCAAGCACGCGCAAATTTTGCGTCACAGTGATTACCTCACGGTGATGGATTTGGACTCTGCCAATGGCAGCTACATCAACGAAGTGCGCATCACCGGTGAACAAGTGGTGCGCCCAGGTGATCGCCTGCGTTTTGATGTTTACAGTTTCCGTGTGCAAGGCCCCGCCAACGCCAACGCAGCAGCGCCGAGTGCCGCGCGAAAATTGGTAGATTTGCAAAGCACACTGCAAAACATCGAAGCCTTAAAAGCACAGGAATACCAACAAAAAGAGTGGATTACCAAACCCACTTCACACGGCAACCGCTATCACGAAGTGCCTGTGCGCAAGGGGCATCACAGCTCTATGCTTTGGGTGTCTGTGCTACTGGGTGCAGGCGTGTTGAGCATCCTCGGCTATATTGTTTTCAACATTTAATCTGACATAACACACAAGAAAAAAGCCGGAACGATTTCTCGCTCCGGCTTTGCGTTCAGATTTTCATCTGCCCTTCCCGTTACCGATCCTTGGCAGTGTCTCTGTGTTGTTGTTATTCTGTTTTTGTTGTTATCGGCATGTGGCGTTCGTTGTTTTTGTTACCGCTGCCGCTTCTTGTTTTTTATTGTTGTTGTTTCACTTTTACTATCGCAAACCGCGTGCCAACTTTTCACAACCTTAAAAATCAATCAATTACAAAATCTACCGCAGCAGAAATGCCCTGCAGGTAACAAAGTTTGTTACCGCAACTGTTACATCGTGTTACCTAGCGACTCACTTTCATTCTTAGTACACCATTAACAAGTTCACTACGTCAGAAGCTGCTTTGTCCCGCTGGCGATCTGTGGAACAATGCGGGGAATAGGAGGTGTTTGTGGTAGACGCAGAAGGTTTTCGTCCCAATGTCGGCATTATGCTGGCCAACGCGCAGGGTGAGCTCCTGTGGGCGCGCCGCGTGGGCGGCATGGATGCGTGGCAGTTTCCGCAAGGCGGGATTCAAGCGCAGGAAGACCCAGAAGCCGCACTGTTTCGCGAGCTGCACGAAGAGGTGGGTTTGGCACCTGCGGATGTGCGCATCATGGGTTGCACCCGCGGTTGGCTGCGCTACCGTTTGCCGCCGCGCCTCGTGCGCAGACACCAAAATCCGCTGTGCATCGGTCAAAAACAGAAATGGTTTTTTCTACAAATGCTGGGCGACGAATCCAGTATTCACTTTGATAACAGCGACGAACCGCCTGAGTTCGATCACTGGCGCTGGGTGAGTTACTGGCATCCGCTGACGCAAGTGGTGTCGTTCAAACGCGAGGTCTACCGCAGTGCGCTCAAGGAATTAGCTCCCTACCATTTGGCGCTGTCCAACAGCCTAGCCACGTCATAAGGCTAGGCACCTATGCTCAATGCCCTGAGAAAGCTCGTACAGGAAGTGAACGCTGCCACCCATTTGGAAGAGGCGCTGCTGCTGATTGTGCGCCGCGTGCGCACAGAAATGGCCACGCAGGTTTGCTCCATCTACCTGCTCGATACCGATAGCCAGCGCTACATCCTGATGGCCACCGAAGGCTTGAACCAAAATGCCATCGGCAAGGTGAGTCTCGGCGTGGGTGAAGGCTTGGTGGGCTTGGTGGCCAAACGCGAAGAACCCATTAACTTGGACGACGCGGAATCACACCCGCAATACCGCTACTTTCCCGAAACCGGCGAGGAGCGTTTTCGCTCTTTCTTGGGCACACCGATTATTCACCACGGCAAAGTGACCGGCGTGTTGGTGGTGCAGCAAATTGAAGAGCGGCATTTTGACGAATCCGAAGAATCTTTCCTCGTCACACTGTCTGCACAGTTGGCCGCCGTTATTGCGCACGCCGAGGCCACGCGCTCATTCGACACCCCCAACTTGCACGGCTACAAGTCGCCAGAAGCCAATTTCAAGGGCATCTCAGCCGTGCAGGGCGTGGCACTTGGCGAAGTAGCGGTGGTGTATCCACCGGCGGATATCAACGGCATTCCGATAGAAAAAACTGACAATATTGAAACGGAATTGACTCTGCTGAACACCGCACTACAGCGCGTGCGCCAAGATATGCAGCAACTCTCTGAGCAACTGCAATCGCGTCTGCGCGAAGAAGAGCGCGCGCTGTTTGCGGTCTACCTCGGCATGCTGACCGACAGCGCGCTGGGTGGAGAAATCAGCCAGCGCATCCGCCAAGATTCTCTGCAAGCGCCATCGGCCTTGGCCAGCGTTATCCGCGAGCACATACGCACTTTTGAAAACATGGATGATGCTTATTTGCGCGAACGCGCCGCCGATGTGCGCGATATCGGCTTGCGCGTTCTCGCCGCCATGAATTTGCAACGCCAAAGCGGCAAGCGCACCGCGTATCCGGCGCAGACTATCTTGGTGGCCGAGGAACTCAGCGCCTCCATGTTGGGCGAAGTGCCTGAAGGGCAATTAGTGGGATTGATTTCCGTGCGCGGCTCCGGCGCTTCACACGCCGCCATTTTGGCGCGCGCGATGGGGATTCCCACGGTGGTCGGTGTCAGCAATCTCCCTATCCAGCAACTCAATGGCCGTTACATTGTGCTCGACGGCTATCGCGGCAAGGTGTACACCAATCCTTCTAAAGTGCTGCGTCGCCACTTTGAAGCCATCTGGCGCGAAGAGCAGCAACTGTCTCGCGATTACCACACGCTGACACCGCTGCCCTGCGAAACCAAAGACGGGCAGCGACTGCCGCTGTGGGCCAATACAGGATTGATGACGGACGTGGTGCGCTCGCTGGATCGCGGTGCCGAAGGCGTAGGGCTGTATCGCACGGAAGTCGCCTTCCTGCTGCGCGATCGTTTCCCCAGCGAAGAGGAACAGCGCAGCCTCTACCGCGAGCAGTTAAGCGCATTTGCGCCCAACCCCGTCACCATGCGCACACTAGACATCGGCGGCGATAAATCCCTGCCCTATTTTCCCATCCGCGAAGACAACCCCTTTCTCGGCTGGCGCGGCATTCGTGTATCACTCGATCACCCAGAAATTTTTTTGGTGCAAGTGCGCGCCATGCTGAAAGCCAGCGAAGGCATCAACAATTTGCGCATCATGCTGCCGATGATTACCAGCGCCGCAGAATTAGAACAAGCCACACAACTGATTCATCGCGCCAGACAAGAATTATTGGAAGAAGGACTCGATATTTATTTGCCGCAAATCGGCGCGATGATCGAAGTGCCCGCCGCTGTTTACCAAGTGCGTGAACTGGCGCGGCGCGCAGATTTTCTCTCTATCGGCACCAACGATTTAACCCAGTATTTGTTAGCCGTGGACAGAAATAACGCGCGCGTTGCCGGTCTTTACAGCCACTTTCATCCAGCGGTCTTGCAAGCCTTAGCACACATCGTGCATGAAGCGCACGCCGAAGGAAAAACCGCCAGCGTGTGTGGCGAAATGGCAGGCGATCCCTGCGCTGCCGTGCTGCTAATGGCGATGGGTTATGACGCACTCTCCATGAACGCCAACAACTTGCCCAAAGTAAAATCCGTCATCCGTCACATACAAATGACCGACGCGAAGAAACTGCTGTCCGAAGTGTTGTCCATGCACGACGCGCGCGCTATCAGCAAACACGCCAATCACACGCTGGCGCAATGGGGCGTAAGCAAACGCCTCTTACACAGTGAAGCGGAAGAAGCGTAGGCTCAATCCGCCGCTGGCACAGATTGCATGCGCTTATCGAGATCGTCCTGCATCTGCTTGCCTAAATTGGAAGCCTTTTGCATTTGTTTTTGCTGACTCTCCAACAAATTCACTGGCTTGGCAGGTTGCTCGTGCGCTTGCTTTTGCACAAACCAAATAACACCACCCACAATCAGCAAAAAAACAACCACGCTCTTTATGCTCATGGCATCTCTCCAGACATTTTCAATATTGACTCGAGGAATCATAACGGAAAAAATAAACCCCGCAGCGCGTCCAGCGTTGCGGGGTTCTGGGTCCATCTATTAGATGTCTTCCTTGTGCTCTCAAATAAGTACCTGCCGCTAGCAGGCCGCATCCTTGAGCGCCCTTCTAGATCAGTCCAATGCTCCATGCTCCTTGACTGATCTTTCCCTTTCGCCGTGTTACCGGCTGTCCGTTCGATTAGCACCTCCGTGTGTGCTGTCGTCCGTGTGTTGCCATTGTTGCCAAAACCACTCTGTGCGCATAGTCGCCAATGTCTCCAATTCGTGTACGCGATTTCTTACAAAGCGCGACACACAGTCTCGAAAAAGCAGCACCGCAAACAGTGTGGACACAGCGGTGTACCATGTGCGCCTCACTGACTATTAACATTTTCACACTCTCCCATGACAAAAAATAAAACAGCTTTTGTTTGCAATGACTGCGGTGCCGATTACAACAAATGGGCGGGGCAGTGCACGGCCTGCGGCGGCTGGAATACGCTTGCAGAAGTGCGACTCGGCAGTAGCAAAAAAAGCAGCGCTCCCACTCGCCGCGACGGTTTTGCCGGCAGTGCAGGCAGCGGCATACAGACACTGGATCAAATCGCGCTGCAAGAGCAGGCGCGCCTACAAACCGGCAGCGCCGAGTTGGATCGCGTACTCGGCGGCGGCTTGGTGGCAGGCTCTGCTGTATTGATCGGCGGCAACCCGGGCGCGGGCAAAAGCACGCTGCTGCTACAACTGTTGTGCCAGCTTGCCGCCACGCAAACCTGTTTATACGTCACGGGCGAAGAATCACTGCAACAGGTGGCCATGCGTGCACGGCGCTTGGGACTGCCTGTCGACAAATTGCACACGCTATCTGAAACCAGCATTGAATCGCTGCTATCTGCGGCGGAATCGCTGTCGCCTGCTGTGATGGTGGTGGATTCCATCCAAGTGATGCACTGGCCGGAATTGGCCTCTGCCCCCGGCTCCGTCAGCCAAGTGCGCGAGTGCGCAGCGCTGTTGACGCGTTTTGCCAAACAAACCGGCACGGTGCTGATTTTGGTGGGGCATGTCACCAAGGACGGCTCCCTCGCCGGTCCCAAAGTGCTGGAGCACATGATCGACGCCTCCATCATGTTGGACAGCACCGACGACTCCCGCTACCGCACTCTGCGCAGCCACAAAAACCGTTTTGGCGCGGTGAATGAACTCGGTGTATTCGCCATGACGGAGCAAGGCCTGCGCGAAGTGAATAACCCTTCGGCCATTTTTTTATCGCGCAGCGATGAAGTCAGCAGCGGCTCGGTAGTGATGGTGGTGTGGGAGGGCACGCGCCCGCTGTTGGTAGAAATTCAAGCACTGGTAGACAGCAATGCCTACGGCAACCCGCGCCGCGTCGCCGTGGGGCTGGATCAAAATCGCTTGGCAATGTTGCTCGCCGTGCTGCACCGTCACGGCGAATTGATGCTGGGCGACCAAGATGTTTTCGTGAACGTGGTAGGCGGCGTAAAAGTTAACGAAACCAGTGCCGATTTAGCATCCCTGCTGGCGATGGTATCCAGCTTTCGCAATCGCCCGTTGCCGCGCGATCTGGTTGTGTTTGGCGAAGTGGGGCTGTCCGGCGAAATTCGCCCCGTGCCCAGCGGTCAAGAGCGCATCAAAGAAGCGGCGAAGCATGGTTTTCGCAAAGCCATTGTTCCTGCGGCTAACGCGCCGCGCGAAAAAATTGACGGTATGGAAGTGATCGGCGTTAAAAAATTGGCGGAGGCGTTAGTTGCTGTGGAGCAATAACGCACACATCAATGCGAGGAAGATTTTGTGCGATACAAAGACACGCAGTTGCGTCCGTGCTCTTTGCTTTCGTACAGCGCCTGATCCGCCATTTCAATCAAATCGCCGTAGTGCAAGGCATCTTCTGGCACCACGCACGCAACACCGATACTGATCGTCACCACGCCAAAGTTGGCGTTGGCTGCGTGCTCAATACCCAAATCCTGCACTGCTTGTCGACATTTTTCTGCCACTTCACGCGCGGCTTCTAGCGTGGTTTCCGGCAAAATAATGGCAAATTCTTCACCGCCGTAGCGCGCTGCCATATCGCCGGGGCGATGTATGCTTTTGTGCAACGCTTGCGCCACATCATGCAAACAGCGATCTCCGCGCACATGACCGTACACATCATTGTATTTTTTGAAGTTGTCCACATCACACAAAATAATGGTGAGCGGGCGAAAGAAACGCTGCGCACGCGGCCATTCTTTGTGCACCATTTCAAAGAAACGGCGACGATTTGGGATGCGTGTTAAACCATCCATCAACGCCGCATCTTGCAACTCGTTATCCATACGACGCAACACACGCAGATAGGCTTCAATCATCAGCGAAAACAGCAGAATCCCCACACCCAACATATAAGGGAATAGCGTGCGATGGCTGCGAAAATAACTTTTTGACGGCGTGCCCACCAAAAACCATTGCAAGTCGGCAATTGGCGACAACTGCTTTGAATACACAAAGCGATCATCGTCAACTAAATCAGAACCCACATGCTCGGAGACGCGGATCGACGCACCACTCACTTGACCGGATCCGTCATCCAAAGCAATATCATTGGCTTCACTCCAATTCCATGCGTTTTCCAGCACTTCATTAAAAATAGTATCAATATCGTAAAGACCGACGATAAAACCTTTCAACTCTTTCCAGCGCGCTTCTTCACTTTCTGCGCTTTTGGCATACAGAGGCAGCGAAATAAAATAAATATATTTCTGTTTGCCTTCTTCCATAATCGTCAACGGCGTAGAAGCAATGGCCTGATCGTTGGATGTTGCTGTTTCCAACGCGGTGCGCGTAACAATTTTTGAAGCAAGGTCGTAACCTACCGGCAATTCTTTACTGGTTTCAGGTTCAGACATCATGATGGGATAATACTCGTCACTCACGGGTGACAGCGAATAGTGACCACTGCCTTCCTGTGATTCCGCCACATCAGTGATACCAGGAATACCAAACTTTGCTTTCAATTCTGCTTCAAACGCGGTGCGATTTTCATTGAGTACGCGCGGCACCCATTTCATGCCGTACACACCATCGTTGTATTCGCGCGCATTGCGACTAAAAGTAGAAAAGCCTTTTTGCTCCACTTGCGGAAATGCTTCGTGAAAACTGCGAAAGGAATTGAGTACGGCAATATTTCTACCCAGTTCTAGCTCTAAAGAACTGGCAAACGCATCCACTTGCGAAGTGAACTCCTGAAAAATTTGCTGACGCTCGTGTTTGTACGATAAAACAAACGATGTCGCTGCCAGCGAAACACCCAGCAACAAATTCAGTGCTCGTATGTAGGTAAAGTGACTCAACATTCACTCATCTTCCGTGCCGTAACCCCAAGAACAACCCCACTCCAGCTTTTGTTATTTCTCTGCTTGCTGGGGCACAAATGGTAGAATTGAACCAATAAGTTTTGCCGATAGTAACAACCTCTCCGAGTAATAGCCACATGGCCGCCTTGATCCCGCAAATTGAATCTGCTCTGCAACACTGGACAGCCCCTTATCTACAAACCGACTTAGTGTCTGCCGGCTGCTTGCGACGCATGCGCGTTGACCAAGGCATCGCTGCCATTGAAGTGGAGTTTGGCTTTCCCATTGCCGCACCGCTGCGCGACAGCATCCATGCGGCGCTACAACAGCACATCAAAACTGCTGTGCCAGAACTGACACAAATCAATCTCGATATTCGCTGGCGCGTTGCCAATCACGAAAGCCACAGCAAAGCACCTCCCATGCGCAGAGTCAGCAACTTAATTGCCGTTGCCTCCGGCAAAGGCGGCGTGGGCAAATCGACAACAGCCGTGAACCTTGCACTCGCTTTGACCGCCGCAGGCGCGCGCGTGGGTTTGCTGGACGCCGACATCTACGGCCCCAGCATTCCCGTGATGATGGGCATTGCGCCCGATGCGCGCCCCGACACCCGCGACCAAAAATATTTTGTGCCTATGCAAGCACACGGCGTGCAATTGATGTCGATGGGCGTGTTGGTGACCGAGCAAACCCCCATGGTTTGGCGCGGCCCTATGGCCAGTGGTGCGCTGCAACAACTGCTGAATCAAACGCTGTGGAACGACTTGGATTATTTGTTGATTGACATGCCGCCAGGCACGGGTGACATCCAACTCACGCTGTCGCAATCCGCGCCGCTGACCGCCGCCGTGGTGGTGACCACACCGCAAGACATTGCTCTGCTGGATGCGCGCAAAGGCATCGAAGCCTTCCGCAAAATTCACACGCCCGTACTCGGCATCATCGAAAATATGAGCATGCACACTTGCAGCCAATGCGGCCACACCGAACATATTTTTGGTGCAGGTGGCGGCGAACGCATCGCCGAGGAGTATCAAGTGCCACTGCTAGGCTCTCTGCCTCTGGATCGCCATATCCGCGAGCAGGCAGGCGGCGGCACGCCCACAGTAGCGGCAGAGCCAGCAGGCAAACTGGCGGGCTACTACCGCGACATTGCACTGAATATGGCGGCACAGTTGTCGCGACTGCCGGTGAGCAACAGCATCCCCGGCGTGGTGCAAGTGAAAAACTAGTAAGCCCTCTGCTACAATTCCGCCGCTTTTTTACCCACCCGCACGAGAAAATATCATGAGCTATAGCGATCTATCCCCCGGCAAAGAACTCCCACAAGACATCTATGTCGCCATCGAAATTCCGGCCAATCACGCGCCGATCAAATACGAAATCGACAAAGACAGCGATTGCTTGATGGTCGATCGCTTCATGGCTACACCCATGTTTTATCCCACCAACTACGGTTACATCCCCGGCACACTGTCAGAAGATGGCGATGCGCTGGATGTGCTGGTAGTCACCCCGTATCCCGTCGTGCCAGGCTCAGTGATTCGCGCGCGCCCCATCGGCATACTGAACATGTCGGACGAAGCGGGCAAAGATGCCAAGCTGCTCGCTGTGCCGCACAAAAAATTGTCGGCGCTGTATGACAACGTGAAAGAAATTTCCGATTTGCCGCAACTGTTAATCAAACAAATTGAACATTTTTTTGAGAACTACAAAGATCTGGAGCCGGGCAAGTGGGTGAAAGTGGATGGCTGGCAAGATGCGAAAGCAGCCGAAGCAGAAATTCTCAAAGCGCGCGATGCTTACCTGAAAGAAAGCGCTTAATTTTCTTTTTCAGCAAGCACAAAAAAAAGGCCGCATCATCAGCGGCCTTTTTTATTGCAGGAAAAACTCACTTCACCTGTTGATTGAGTTCGCCTTTGGCGTAGCGATCCGTCATCACTTCTAGTGAAAGCGGTTTGATTTTGCTCGCCTGCCCTGCCGTGCCGAATGCTTCATAACGCTGAATGCACACATCGCGCATCGCGCCAATAGTTTCTTTCAAGTATTTGCGCGGATCAAACTCGGCAGGATTTTTTGCCATAAAGCGACGAATAGCGCCAGTAGAGGCCAAACGCAAATCGGTGTCGATATTCACTTTGCGCACGCCGTGTTTAATCGCTTCCACAATTTGTTCGACCGGCACACCGTATGTTTCTTTGATGTCACCGCCGTATTCATTGATGATCGCCAGCCAATCTTGCGGCACGGACGAAGAACCGTGCATCACCAAATGCGTATTCGGAATGCGTGCATGAATTTCTTTAACGCGCGCAATCGCCAAAATATCACCCGTGGGCGGACGTGTGAATTTGTAAGCACCGTGCGAAGTGCCTATCGCAATCGCCAGCGCATCCACGCCGGTGTCGCGCACAAAATTGGCCGCCTCTTCAGGATCCGTGAGCAGTTGCGAATGGTCGAGCACGCCTTCCGCACCGTGACCATCTTCCTCGCCCATCATGCCGGTTTCTAAAGAGCCGAGGCAGCCGATTTCACCTTCCACCGACACACCGCAAGCGTGCGCAAAATTTACCACGGTTTTGGTGGTGCGCGCGTTGTAGTCGTAATCCATCGGCGTTTTGCCGTCTTCACCTAGTGAGCCATCCATCATCACTGAAGAAAACCCGAGTTGAATGGAACGCTGGCACACCGCTGGGCTCACACCGTGATCTTGGTGCATCACCACCGGAATATGTGGAAACTCTTCCACTGCCGCCAAAATTAAATGGCGCAAAAACGGCGCACCGGCGTATTTGCGCGCACCGGCAGAGGCCTGCACGATCACGGGTGAATCGGTTTTATCTGCGGCTTCCATAATGGCGCGCATCTGTTCCAAATTATTCACATTGAAAGCAGGCACGCCGTAATTGTGCTCTGCAGCGTGATCGAGTAATTGACGCAAACTCACCAAGGCCATAAAAAAATCTCCGTAAAATTATTGTTTCGCGCGTTCGCGCAAGATAGCAACAGCAGGCAATTCTTTGCCTTCGACAAACTCCAGAAAAGCGCCGCCACCGGTAGAAATATAAGAAATACTTTCTGCGACACCGTATTTATCAATGGCTGCCAAAGTATCGCCGCCACCCGCAATAGAAAACGCACTGCTGTTGGCGATAGCGCGCGACATCACTTCCGTGCCTTTGCCGTAGGCATCAACTTCAAACACACCAACAGGACCATTCCACAACACTGTTTTAGCGGCGTTTAACATATCCGCAAATTGTTGTGCCGTTTGTGGGCCGATGTCGAGAATCATGTCGCTATCGCTAATATCCGCTACCGCTTTCACGACAGGTTTGCTATTGGCGACAAACGCCATAAAGTCATCGCCTGTTTGTGAAGCATCGGTAACAACCACGTCTACCGGCAGCGGCACATTCACTTTCGCCGCAATATTTTTTGCCGTTTCAATTAAATCATGCTCGCACAATGATTTGCCCACGTTGTAGCCAGCGGCTGCTAAAAACGTGTTGGCGATGCCTCCGCCGACAATCAACTGATCGCACAGCGTAGACAATGAATTCAACACATCCAATTTTGTCGATACTTTGGAACCGGCCACAATGGCCACCATCGGGCGTGCGGGATTGCCCAACGCTTTACTCAAAGCCTCCAACTCAGCGGCCAACAAAGGACCCGCGCAAGCGACTTTGGCAAACTTGGCAACACCGTGCGTAGAGCCTTCGGCGCGGTGAGCGGTGCCAAACGCATCCATCACAAAGACGTCGCACAAAGCCGCGTATTTTTGCGCCAGTTCATCGCTATTTTTCTTTTCGCCTTTGTTGAAGCGCACGTTTTCAAACAGCACGACTTCACCCGCGTTAATAGCCACGCCATCTAAATAGTTGCTCAATAATTTCACATCGCAAGCCAAGGCTTTGCTGAGATAATCGGCAACTGGCTGCATAGAATTTTCTTGCGAAAACTCACCTTCCGTCGGGCGACCGAGATGCGAACACACCATCACGGCTGCGCCTTTTTGCAGTGCCAAACGAATGGTCGGCAGCGCCGCGACCAAACGCGCATCGGAAGTGATTTTGCCGTTTTTTACCGGCACATTGAGATCTTCGCGGATCAACACGCGCTTGCCCGCGAGATCCAGCTCGGTCATGGTGATGACAGAAGATTGAGTAGAGGCAGCGGCCGACACGAAAGAACTCCCGTTGTAATAAAACTGATAATTGCTGTGAGCGAGGCATTATAGCCAGAGGCAGCAAACCGCCCAACAGGCACAAAAAACCCTTTCCGACGGGGGTGCCGGAAAGGGTTTTTGCGGAGACGCTAGAGCGAATTAATCAGCTTGATGGCGGATAAATGCCGGCACATCGAAATAATCGTGCTGCTCTGCGGAGGTCGCAGAAGACGCGTATTCCGGTTCACTGCGCATAGCCGTAGCTGTAGCGCGCGGTGTGTAACCACCGCCGGTATACGGCTGGCTGTAAGCATCGCGCTGTGGTCTCTGGCGCATTACCGCAGGCTGAT
>CAZHQZ010000019.1:13962-15290 GCA_964534675.1 uncultured Pseudomonadales bacterium
TACGGCTGGCTGTAAGCATCGCGCTGTGGTCTCTGGCGCATTACCGCAGGCTGATCCAAGTCATCGTAGTTGGGCGCTGCGCCCATCATGCCCATACTGCGGCGCGGTGCTGGCGCTGTGTTATCGACAACTTTCGTCGGCTTCACATCAACCGCTGGCTTATGCCCCAAACCGGTGGCGACCACGGTGACGCGCAATTCATCGCTCATGTCTGGGTCGATTACCGTACCCACCACGATGGTGGCGTTCTCCGAAGCAAACTCGTGAATGGCTGCACCCACTTCTTCAAACTCGGCCAAACCGAGATCGTAGCCAGCGGTGACATTGACCAAAATGCCGCGCGCGCCTTGCAAGTCCACGTTTTCCAGCAGCGGACAGCGGATGGCCGCTTCGGCAGCCGCGCGTGCGCGACCTTCGCCAGAGGCTTTGCCCGTGCCCATCATCGCCACACCCATTTCTGACATTACGGTGCGCACGTCAGCAAAATCCACGTTGATTAAGCCTTCTTTCATAATCAATTCAGAAATGCCTTGCACCGCGCCCAACAACACATCGTTTGCTGCTTTAAAAGCACTCAGCATGGTGACGCTTTTATCCATCGCCGCCAGTAGTTTTTCGTTCGGCACTGTGATTAAAGAATCGACGTACTCCGCCAATTCCGTGAGCCCCTGCTGCGCCACCGCCATGCGTTTTTTGCCTTCAAACGGAAATGGTTTAGTGACGACTGCCACCGTCAAAATACCCATATCGCGCGCGACTTGCGCCACGATAGGTGCAGCGCCCGTGCCCGTACCGCCACCCATACCGGCGGTGATAAACACCATATCAGCACCGCGCAACACTTCGGCAATGCGCTCTTTGTCTTCCAGCGCCGCTTGACGACCAACATCGGGGTTGGCACCTGCGCCCAAACCCTTGGTCACACCGCCGCCAATTTTCAGCACGGTGCTGTCTTTCATTTTGTTCAGCGCTTGTGCATCGGTATTGGCACAAATAAATTCAACGTCACTGACGTTGTTTTCGACCATGTGGAGCACGGCGTTACCGCCACCGCCACCCACGCCTATGACTTTAATCACTGCGTTTTGTGCTAGATTTTCTACTAATTCAAACATGGCTTTCCCCCACCTTGTTTATGTTAAACATCCATAACGATCAAAAATTTTTATTAATCCAACGTTTTATTTTCTCGATCACCCCTGTGTGATCACCTTCCCCATCCACACTCGGTTTGCCTTCTTTCAGTTGCTTAATGCCGTACAACAGCAACCCAACACCCGTGGCATGGATAGGATTTTTCACAATATCGAGTCCTTTGATATTTGCTG
>CAZHQZ010000020.1:0-4714 GCA_964534675.1 uncultured Pseudomonadales bacterium
CAAGAAGGCCCCGGCACGCTGATTACCCTTGAGGATGAGTCCACCATGGAACAACCCATCATTTCCGGTATCGCTTTCACTCGCGACGACGCCAAACTCACCGTGCGCGGCGTGCCAGATAAACCCGGCATCGCTTCGCGCATCCTTGGCCCTGTCAGCGCAGCTAACATCGAAGTGGATGTGATTGTGCAGAACGTGGCCGCCGACAACACCACCGATTTCACCTTCACCGTCGCCAAAAGCGAAATGGCAAAAACAGCAGACATTCTCGAAAAACTGGCCAAGGAACTTGGCGCGCGCGAAGTCGTCCAAGATGACAAGATCGCCAAAGTGTCTATCGTCGGCGTGGGCATGCGCTCACACGCGGGTGTGGCGGCAAAAATGTTTCAAGCCTTGGCGGCGCACAACATCAACATCCAGATGATTACTACCTCAGAAATCAAAATCTCGGTGGTGATTGAAGACAAGTTCATGGAGCTGGCCGTGCGCGGCTTGCACGAGGCGTTCGGGTTAGGCAAAGCCAGCTAAGCCTTTCGGTTATTGCTGCGCTGCTGTTCCTCGTTTAGTTCTACAATGCGCTGTGCGCGCAGTTTTTTGCACAACCTCGGGTCACTCGCTCTCCCCGAGCTAAAACGAGTAGTGGGATGCTTACGGAGTTTTGGTCTTCTCTCTGCTTAAACTTTCGGTGAGCCTTTGCTCGCCACATGGAAAAAGGAGATAAGGCTATGCTTATTTTGACACGCCGTATCGGCGAAACCCTGATGGTCGGTGACGATGTCACCGTGACCGTGTTGGGCGTAAAAGGCAACCAAGTGCGCATCGGTATCAACGCCCCAAAAAATGTTTCTGTGCACCGCGAAGAAATCTATCAGCGCATCCAGCAGGAAAAACAAGGCGGCGGCGCTAGCAGCTACAACAAACCTTCCTACGATGATGACGATTACGGCCACGACGATCACGGCAATCGTTAATCATTTCACCGAACACTGCGCTGACTGTTTTGCTGTAAAAAAATAGTCGGCGTTTTGTGTGTGCTGTCGGAGCACGGATGCTCAACTTTCCCCTGAGAATACCGCTGCTTTTGCTTTGATTGGCATGAACTTGTTGCTATCATGCCGCCCCTCTGGAGAGGTGGCCGAGAGGCCGAAGGCGCTCCCCTGCTAAGGGAGTATCGGGTCAAAAACCTGATCGAGGGTTCGAATCCCTCTCTCTCCGCCATTTACTTGTTTTATAAAATCCAAAGAAGTCCGCAAAGCCCAGTATTTACTGGGTTTTTTTATGCCTGTCAGTGCGATACCGTCCTACCGGATACCGTGGAAGCTACCACCAATTGGTGGTACTTTTGGTGATACTTTTTCAAGACTGAAAAGTAAAACCCTTACACGGCAAGGCTTTCAGAGAACTATTCGAGTGTGTCCCCCGTAACAGTCCGTTCGCTGTGATCTTGCCAGCTTTTCTCGATTAGATGGTCCATTGGTGATCCGGGAAGCAGTGGTGGCGCCTCTTGCAAAGATGCATTCAAATCAATAAAATGAATGCATAAAATGCATTTTGATTAGGTGATGCTATGGCAATGTTAACAGTGCGTAATCTGCCAGACGACGTGCATCGCGCGTTACGAGTGCAGGCCGCCTTGCACGGGCACAGCACCGAGGCAGAGGTTCGCGAAATTCTGGCGAGCGCAGTCAAACCAGAGACTCGTGTTCGCT
The DNA here is from genome assembly GCA_964534675.1 of uncultured Pseudomonadales bacterium. Lineage (GTDB taxonomy): Bacteria > Pseudomonadota > Gammaproteobacteria > Pseudomonadales > UBA7239 > UBA7239. The sequence continues at coordinate 1,710 of CAZHQZ010000020.1, forward strand.
TGGGGGATGCTCTCTCTGCATTGGGCCGCAAGATAGGTTTGGCTAACAAGGATTTCGAGGTCTTCGACCAGGTGAGAGACAAGACACCAGCTGAACCGCTGAAGTTTGAATGATTGTCCTCGATACTAATGTCATTTCCGAGGCGATGAAGCCCGCACCGCATCAGTCCGTCCTGATCTGGCTGAACGATCAGGCCGCCGAAACACTGTACCTGTCCAGCGTGACGCTGGCCGAGCTGTTGTATGGTATTGCAGCGCTTCCAGCAGGTAAGCGTAAAGACATGTTGGCACAAGCCCTTGACGGTTTGATGGGGTTATTCAGGGATCGAGTGCTGCCATTCGACATTGATGCGGCTCGGCACTATGCCGCACTGGCTGTGACGGCAAAGACCAGCGGTCGAGGGTTTCCGACACCCGATGGCTATATCGCCGCGATTGCAGCCTCACGCGGTTTCATCGTGGTGTCACGTGACACTGCCCCCTATGAGGCGGTCGGTGTATCAGTCGTTAATCCGTGGGAGATGTGAGATCTATAGGCATTGGCAAGGGATTACTGCCTGATAGCAGCGAGCAACCGGAGCAATTCCCTGTATTGTGGAGAATTACCCTGTTTTGAGGTCTGTAACAGGATATTTTGAGAGCGTTGGTGTCGTATGGTGGTCAGTGCGCCGCCATTTCTTCCCCCTGTTTTTATTTTTCCATCCCATTGAATTATTTAGATATTTTGCGGTCTACTCGCTTAACGCAGTTCGCAATATCAACGTGGGAGGAACCTCATGCAATGCCCTATCTGCCCCAACACCAACTTGGTGATGTCTGAACGCCAAGGCATTGAAATCGACTACTGCCCGCAGTGCCGCGGGGTGTGGTTGGACAGGGGCGAGCTGGACAAAATCATCGAGCGTTCAGCGCCGCCAGCCGCTGCCGCACCACAGCAACCGGTACAGCACGCACCGCAGCAGCCCATCCCCCAGCCCTACGACACCTACAACAAGCATCACAGCGGGCATTACAAAAAACACAAGCGCGAAAGTTTTCTGTCGGATTTGTTTGATTTTTGAAAAAAACAATCGCAAAATCCCCTTAAAATACAGGGATTCGACCTTGACCTGTATCAACAAACCGCACAGAGAAGCCTCTAAAATAGACGCGTCTGTGCATACACGCTGGTTTCTTCGATGCTCAACAACCCGCTCCGCTTTCTCATTTCTCCCAAAAAACAGTGGCATGCCGTTGCTCAAGCCAGCCTTGGTACTTTGCGCAGCTCGGCGCTGTACACCTTCGTGCTGGCGGCATTGCCCTGCTACGCGTGGTACTACGGCACGACCGTCACCGGCTGGCGACTACCCGGCGGCAGCGAGCTAGTACACCTCACCCCAGACAGCGCGCTGAAAATTATTATCGCGTTCTACTGCGCCATTATTTTGGCGCTGTGGGGCATCGGCTACGCCATACACTGGATGGCCGGCACTTACGGCTCTATCACCACCTTTACCAAGGGCTACGCCGTGGCCGCCTACGGCGCAACACCGCTGTTTATCGCCGGTTTGATCGGGTTTTATCCGCTGCTGTGGTTGGATCTCGGCGTGGGCATGCTCGCCGTGGGCTGGGCAGTTTATCTGCTGTATTCCGGTTTACCCGTGGTGATGAATATTCCCGCCGAGCGCGGTTTTTTGTATGCCAGTGCCGTGGTCGGCGTGTGCATGGTTTCTTTGATGGCGATGATGGGCGCCACCGTTGTGCTGTGGGATTTGGGTTTGATGCCTGAATTTATGGACTGACGCGAACACCGCATCTCTCTAAGTTTTTCTCCTGACGTTAAAGGCGTTCTATGCAAGCTGACAATCAACACTCGGCTCCTGTGGTTTATAACTACAAGGTGGTGCAGCAATTTACGGTGATGACGGTGGTGTGGGGCATCGTCGGCATGCTGGTCGGCGTGCTGATTGCCGCGCAGCTCGTGTGGCCCAATTTGAATTTTGGTCAAGCGTGGTTGTCATTCGGCCGCCTGCGTCCACTGCACACCAACGCAGTGATTTTTGCTTTCGGCGGCAGCGCACTGATCGGCACTTCGTTTTACATTGTGCAACGCACCTGCCAAGCGCGACTCATTTCCGACACACTTTCCGCGATTGTATTTTGGGGCTGGCAGTTGGTGATTGTGCTCGCCGCCATCACGTTGCCCATGGGCATCACCACCAGCAAAGAATACGCAGAATTGGAATGGCCGATTGATATTTTGATCGCGATTATTTGGATTTTGTACGCGATTGTTTTTTTCGGCACGATTGCAAAACGCCGCACTTCACACATCTATGTTGCCAACTGGTTTTACGCCGCATTTATTATTGCGATTGCTTTTTTGCATATTCTCAACAGCGCAGAAATTCCTGTCACATTAACAAAATCATATTCCGTGTACGCCGGTGCCGTGGATGCTATGGTGCAATGGTGGTACGGCCATAACGCGGTCGGTTTTTTATTGACGGCAGGTTTTCTCGGCATGATGTATTACTTCGTGCCGAAACAAGCCGAGCGCCCTGTTTATTCTTACCGTTTATCCATCGTGCATTTTTGGGCTTTGATCGCCACTTATATTTGGGCCGGCCCGCACCATTTGCACTACACCGCGCTGCCCGGCTGGGTGCAAAGTTTAGGCATGGTGATGTCGATTATTTTGCTCGCGCCTTCGTGGGGCGGCATGATTAACGGTGTGATGACGCTCTCTGGCGCGTGGGATAAATTGCGCACCGATCCCGTGCTGCGTTTTCTGGTGGTGTCACTGTCGTTCTACGGCATGTCCACGTTTGAAGGCTCGATGATGTCGATTAAAAGTGTGAATGCGATGTCGCATTACACCGATTGGACCATCGGTCATGTGCACTCCGGCGCGCTCGGTTGGGTGGCGATGATTACTATCGGCTCCGTCTACCATTTACTGCCTGTGTTGTTTGGCAAAAAAAGTTTGTACAGCATCAAATTAGTGAGCGTGCATTTTTGGCTCTC
>CAZHQZ010000020.1:4814-6829 GCA_964534675.1 uncultured Pseudomonadales bacterium
GGAGCAATCCTCATGAGCGGACAAGAAAATCTGCACAGCAAAGTTGAAAAAAATATTGCGCTGATGATGGTGCTGATTGTGATCGTCATCAGTTTCAGTGTGCTGGTAGAAATTTTGCCGCTCGCGTTTCAAAAAGATGTCACCGAACCCATCAAAGGACTCAAACCACTAACCGCACTGCAACTGGAAGGTCGTGATATTTATATCCGCGAAGGCTGCGTAGGATGTCACTCACAAATGATTCGTCCTTTCCGTGCAGAAACCGAGCGTTACGGTTTTTATTCCGTGGCTGGAGAATCCGTGTACGACCACCCGTTCTTGTGGGGTTCCAAACGCACGGGCCCCGATTTAGCGCGCGTTGGCGGTCGCTACAGCGACGAATGGCACAGCGCGCATTTGTACAACCCGCGCGATGTGGTGCCGGAATCTGTGATGCCTGCTTACACTTGGCTGTTTGATAACACGCTCGACGGCAAAGACACCGCCGCCAAAATGCGCGCACTGCGCGAGTTGGGCGTGCCATACGCCGATGCAGACATTGCCGGCGCGCAAGCCGCCGTAGCAGGCAAATTAGAAGTAGACGCGGTGATCGCTTATTTGCAGCAGCTCGGCACTTTAATTCCCGCCAACCCTGCTATCAAACAGCGCAGCGATGCTGCCAAGGTGCAGCAATGAGCATGGATATTGATACCGTGCGCGGGCTGATTACGCTCGCTCTACTGATTTTGTTTATTTGGTTGGTGATTTGGGCGTACAGCAAAAAACGCGTAAAACCATTTAACGACGCCGCCAACTTGCCCTTTGCCGATGAAGATATTTCAGCAAAATCTGCGGCTAACACCAAAACGGGAGATCACTCATGAGCAGTTTCTGGAGTGCATGGGTCATTATTCTCACGACGATTGTGTTAGTGGGCATTGTGTGGGTTTTATTTGGCAATCGCACACGTTCTGGCAACCACGATGCCACCACCGGTCACGTTTACGATGGCATAGAAGAATACGACAACCCCATGCCCGCTTGGTGGTTCTACATGTTTGTGTTGACCATTATTTTTGGCATCGGTTATTTAATTTTGTATCCGGGCATGGGCAACTACAAAGGCGCACTCGGCTGGACGCAAAGCGGTCAATGGCAAAAAGAAAGCGCGGAAATGGATGAAAAAATCAACACTGCGCTTGCGCCTTACGCCAATATGTCGATAGAAGAATTGGCGAAAGATGAAAAAGCGCACCGCATTGGTCAGCGTTTATTTGCCTCTAACTGCGCGGTGTGCCACGGCGCAGATGCAGGTGGCAACAAAGGTTTCCCCAATCTGCGCGATCACGATTGGCTCTACGGCGGCACGCCAGAAAAAATTGTGGAAACTATCACTAAGGGTCGCAAAGGCGCTATGCCCGCATGGAAAGGCGTACTGACCGAGCAACAAATTGACGACGTAACCGCGTGGATCACCACCAAAGACGTGAGCAAAAAACCCGCAGCGGGCGCACAAGTCTTTGCCACTTACTGCGCGGCTTGTCACAACCCAGATGCCAAAGGCAATCAATTCATCGGCGCACCCAATTTAACCGATGATATTTGGTTGTATGGCGGCGAGGTGGGGGATATTAAATTCACCATCCACAACGGTCGCAATGGACAAATGCCTGCACACGAGCATCTGTTGATTCCAGAAAAAATTCGCTTGCTCGCTGCTTTTGTGTACAGCTTGAGTCAGGAAGGGACACCGCAAAACATGAACCCCTAGCCTTCTAGCATTGCACTCGTGGTATAGATGATGCTGCCAAAAGAACCTGAAAAAATTCCTGCCGTTAACGTGGTGGTTAACGAATACGCACCCAAGGAAGTTTCCGAGCTCGATCTATACCAGAAGCGCGAAAAAATTTACACGCGCAGTATCGAAGGTTTTTTTCAACGCATACGTTTGTTCACCGGTTGGCCGCTGCTAGTCGGATATTTTTTTCTGCCGTGGACGCAATGGCACGGTCATCAAACCGTGTTATTCGATCTCC
>CAZHQZ010000020.1:6929-15219 GCA_964534675.1 uncultured Pseudomonadales bacterium
TTTTTTCTGCCGTGGACGCAATGGCACGGTCATCAAACCGTGTTATTCGATCTCCCCGCGCGCAAGTTTTATATTTTTGATCTGGTGTTCTGGCCGCAAGATTTGGTTTTGTTGGCGTGGACGCTCATCATTTCCGCCTTCGCACTATTTTTCTTTACGTCGCTGTTTGGCCGCATCTGGTGCGGCTACTCCTGTCCGCAAACAGTGTGGACCAGCATTTTTATGTGGATGGAGCAAAAAGCGGAAGGCAGCCGCAATCAACGCATTAAATTAGATCAAGCACCGTGGTCTGCTGAAAAAATACTGCGCAAAAGTGCAAAACACGCCATGTGGATAGGTTTTGCTTTCCTTACCGGTTTTACCTTTGTTGGTTACTTCACGCCCATCACCGATCTCAGCTTTGATTTTTTTACCGGCCAAGCAGAACTCACAGCTTATGCATGGATAGGCTTGTTCGCGTTTATGACTTACCTCAACGCCGGCTGGCTGCGCGAGCAGGTGTGTTTGTACATGTGCCCTTATGCGCGCTTTCAGGCGGCAATGTTTGATAGCGACACCTTGACTGTCACTTACGACAATGTGCGCGGCGAACCGCGCGGCGCACGGCGCGTGAACGAAGACGAAAAACCCAAACACCTCGGCGATTGCATTGATTGCATGCTCTGCGTGCAAGTGTGCCCCGTCGGCATTGATATACGCGATGGTCTGCAATACGAATGCATCAACTGTGCGCTGTGCGTGGACGCCTGTAATTCTGTGATGGAAAAAGTGGGCTATGCGCCCAACTTAATTGCTTACAGCTCTGAAAATCGCGTTGAGGGAAAACGATTTCATTGGCTGCGCCTGCGCACGGTGGGCTATGGCGGCGTGTTGTTGATTATGTGCGCCTTATTTGTCGGTGCTTTGGTCATGCGCGAAACCACCGATGTCAAAATTTTGCGTGAACGCAATGCTTTGTATCAGTTGCGCGATGGCAATATTGAAAACGTCTACACCGTAAAAATTGGCAACCGTGACCGCAACAGTCATCGCTACACCATCGGCATTGACAAAAAAAATATTGCCATAACAGGTGAGACATCGGTGCTGGTTGAATCCGGCGAAGAAATCAGCCTCCCCATCCGCCTATCGCTGCCAAAATCACTGTGGAAAAGACATAGCTTCGATGTGAAATTCAGCGCATGCTTGGCAGATACGGCTGATTCCTCTCACTGTGTCCATCAAGAAAGCCGCTTTACAGGACCTATGCAATGAACGCACCGCTGCGCACGGATACAAAACCTTGGTATCGCCAATTTTGGCCTTGGTTCATCATCGGCCTACTCGCGTTTGCCATCAGTTTTTGCTCGGTATTTATTTATCTCGCTGTCACGCACGCCGATCCGGTGATCGACGAAAACTATTACCAAGACGGCTTGCACATCAACAAAACATTAGAGCAAAAGGATGCGCAGCCGCATCGCTAATCTGAGGCCGCGACGCTCGTGACGCAACACGCCACACATTGCTTTCACTGCCAAGAAGCGTTGCCACGCGACAACCCGCAACGCTTTTCTGCGGTGATTAACCACACAACGCAGTATTTCTGCTGCCCAGCCTGCATAGCCGTAGCCGATGCCATACATCACTTGGGCTTGGCGCAGTATTACCGCCAACGCGACAGCAAACCGCTGCGCCCCACTGCTGCTGAAACAGCGCCAGACGTTATTGCAATAAATTATCAACCCGCCGTGCGCTCGCTGACAGACTCTCAGCGCGAAGTGCAATTATTTATTCCCGATATTCACTGCACATCCTGCTGCTGGTTGATCGAAAAATGTTTACTGCAATTAGATGGTGTTACCACCGCACAGGCACAATTTCACTCCCACAAACTTATCGTGCAATGGAATAGCAATGCCTTATCGCTGAGTGATTTATTGCGCGCCTTGCACAGCGTTGGCTATCGCGCAGCACCTTGGCAGCCGTCTATCCAGCAAGAAGTAACACAATCGCAACAAAAAAAATTACTGCAAAGACTGGGGGTTTCCGGTTTGCTGGCCATGCAAATACACATGGTGGCGATGGGCAGCTATTTCGGTGCCGAACCCAACATTCAGCACTGGCTAAATGTGGTGGCGCTGCTGCTTTCTCTGCCCTTGTGGTTTTACTGCGCCGACATTTTTTTTATTAACGCTAAACGCAGCCTTAGCACTTTATTTTGTGGTGGCAGACAAGGCTTTGCAATCAGCATGGATATTCCCATTGCTCTCGCCATTCTCGCTGCTGCCCTTGCCAGTATTCTTGCGGTAATACGCGGCACAGACGATGTGTATTTTGATTCCATCGCCATGTTTGTTTTTCTGCTGCTCTCTGCACGTTTTTTAGAGGCGCGCGCGCGCAACCGGCTGGCAGAATTTGCGCAACAACCCACCCTGCCACAAACCTGCCTGCGTTTTTATGGCGAGAAAACTGAAGCCATCAGCATTCAACAATTAAATTTGCATGATTGCGTGTTGGTAAAAACAGGAATCATTCCTGTAGACGGCACCGTGTTGCGCGGCTATGCGTCTGTTGAACAAGCCATTATCACCGGCGAGTTTTTGCCTGTGCAAAAACAAGTGGGCGATACCGTGATTGCAGGCACTACGCTTATCAGCGGCGAATTGTTGGTGCAAGCTGAACACTGGGGCGCAGACAGCCATATCGCGCATTTGCATCAAGGCATGGAGCAGGCACTCAATCACAAACAGCAACTCACCCACACGCAAGCGCTGCATAACACCGTTGCGCAATTTTTTACACCCGCTGTTTTATTGTTGGCGCTGGGCAGCGCACTGTTTTGGTGGTGGCTAGATGCTGCACGCGCACTACCCAGCTTTCTTGCTGTACTCGTGGCGAGCTGCCCGTGTGCAATCACGCTCGCGCTGCCCACGGCGCTCACTGCGGCCACGCTGCAACTGCGTCGCCACGGCATTTTGATTACCAATAACCATGTACTGCAAACGCTGCCCAATATTTTTCAATATGTGTTTGATAAAACCGGCACACTGACACAAGGGCGCATGCATATTCTGGAGACGCAAACGCATGGCAATCTTTCTCGCAGCGAGTGTTTAGCACTCGCCAGTTCGATGGAAAAATATTCCACGCACCCTGTTGCCAGCGCCTTTCATAGCAACTCCACATCCGCAGAAACTTTTTTTGCGCCACAAGAAATAACTGCCGTGCTGCACTGCGGTATTGAAGCCAAAAAAGGCACAGACACTTACCGGCTGGGCAAACGCGAATGGGTTGCTGCAACAGACCATTCTTGCAGCAGTAATACACAACATGGCATACCCGTATTTCTTGCCAAAAACGGCGAGTTGCTGGCTGTGTTTCTGTTGGGAGACACCCTCAGAGAAACAGCCGCGCAATGTATAGCGCAACTGCAACAAAGCCATATTCACTGCACGATTGCCTCTGGCGACAACTCAAATGCCGTGACACAAATAGCAAATGCCTTGTCGATCACTGATACACACCGCAACTGCACGCCCGAACAAAAAGTGCAGGTTATTGAAAACTTGCGCAAAAAAAATGGCGCTGTGTTAATGGTTGGCGATGGCATCAACGATGGCCCAGTGCTGGCACACGCGGACATTTCTGTGGCGCTGGCCGATGCCAGCCAAACGGCACAACTCGCCGCCGATGTGATTTTGCTCAACAATCGCTTAGAAGATTTGCTGGTTTTGCATCGTGCTGCGTTGCGCACACGCAGTGTGGTGCGCCAAAGTTTGCTGTGGGCGCTGCTGTACAATGTGAGCATACTGCCACTGGCAGCTATCGGCTGGCTGGCACCTGTGCATGCAGCTATCGGCATGGCACTCAGCTCTCTGCTTGTCACACTCAATGCTCTGCGTTTGTTTCCGCGCACGAGGTAAAAAAATGGCCAGTTTTTATCTCATCATCCCTGTCGCTATTATTTTTTGTGTCATTGCTGTCGCTGCGTGGCTGTGGGCGAGTCGCAGTGGGCAATACGATGATCTCGATCGTGAAGCGCACCGCATACTCGAAGACGATGACAACACCACACACTCATGAACGCACTCATTGATTGGCTGCCAGCGCTGTCGTCCGCTTTTATTCTCGGCGCGATGAGCAGCGGGCACTGTATAGGCATGTGTGGCGGCATCGCTTGCGCGCTCGGTTTACAAAACTCGCGCTCAATAGGCACGCTGTTGATTTATCACGCTGGCCGCATCACCAGCTACGCATTGCTCGCACTATTTTTTGGCGCGGCACTGCAACACATCACACATCGCTTTCCCTTTTTTTCGCCCGTATTGCGCACGGTTGCTGGCTTATTGTTATTTGCAATGGCGTTGCACATTGCGCAGTGGTGGAGCGGCATTACACAACTGGAAAGCCTCGGCGCACGCTGGTGGAAACCCCTACAACAGCTCGCTAAACCTTTATTGCCAGCCACCACGTTGCCTAAAGTTTTTGCCTTGGGTTTGTTGTGGGGATGGCTGCCCTGCGCCTTGGTGTACAGCACCTTAGCGTGGAGCGCGAGCAGAGCACAGGCCGTTGAATCCGCTGTGTTAATGCTTTTTTTTGGTTTAGGCACCACACCGGCACTGCTGGCGAGCGGCGCATTATCACAACAATTAAAAACGTTTTTTCAACAACAACAGTGGCGTTATACGGCCGCTCTATTGCTGTGTGTGTATGCGGTGTGGACGATAGTCAGCGCGTGGTTGCATATGGGGCATCACTAAATGCACATTTTTTAGAAATAAAAAACAGCGCCGCTCTCACTTTGCAAGGCAGTCGGTCGATAGCGCCATACTGCTTCAATCACATCTGGTCGCAAACACGCTTGCGGTGCGCCATCGGCGGCTAATTTTCCATCACGCAAAATGCACAGTTGATCACAATAACGTGCGGCAAAATTAATATCGTGCAACACGGCCAACACACCCCAGCCTTGTTTGTGCGCAAGGTGATGCGCCAAATGCATAATGGCGTGCTGTTGCATCATATCCTGCGCAGAAATGGGCTCATCCAATAACAATAAAGGCGGCCGCTTTGCCTGCGCCAACTGCACCAACACGCGCGCCAGTTGCACGCGCTGCTGCTCGCCGCCAGACAATTCAGTGAACAGCGCATCCGCCAATGAAGAGGCGTGCGTGCGTGCCATGGCTTCATCCACCAACGCCTGCAATTGTTTGCGGTTGATGGTTAAGGGAATACCGCCCAAGGCCACCACTTCGCGCGCGGTAAACGGCAAACTCAAACGACTGGCTTGCGGCAACACGGCGAGATGACAGGCCAGCTCGCGTTTATTCCACTGCTGCAACGTGCGGCCGTGAAAAACAATATTGCCTGCGCCGCGCCATTCACCGGCAAGCAATTTCAATAAGGTGGATTTGCCTGCGCCATTTGGTCCAAGTACGCCGACTAATTGCCTAGCCTCTGTATACCATGCGGGTATTTCCAACACGGTTTTTTCGTGGCGCGAAAAATGCAATTGCTCAACCGCAAGAAAAGTATCAGCAGTCATACACCATCCGGCTTGCTGCGTTGACGCAGCAACAACGATAAGAAAAATGGCGCACCCAATAATGTAGTTACCAAACCCACGGGCAGTTCTGCTGGCGCAACTTGCGTGCGCGCAAACAAATCCGCGCAAGCTAATAACAATGCTCCCGCTAAGGCTGATAAAGGCAATAAGCTGCGATGATCTGGCCCTGTTAATAAACGCACCGCGTGCGGCATCACCAATCCAACAAAACCAATAATGCCAGCCGCTGCCACGGCAACACCCACACCAATTGCCGATAACACAATCAAAAACAACTTTAATTTTTCCACATCAATACCGAGATAGCGCGCCTCGGCTTCCCCCAGCGCCATCGCATTTAATGCCGCCGCATGGCGTTGAAAAAAAACAGACAATATCAGCAGTGTGATGATGCTGAGCAAAATATAGGTTGTGCTTGCGCCTGCCAGCGAACCCATTTGCCACAACGTAATATCGCGCAACACGCGATCACTGGCGGAATAATTTAAAAAACCGATCACCGCGCCGCCAAATGCTGACAAGGCTACGCCAGACAACAGCAGCATAGAAATCGACGTGCCTTGCGGCGTGCGCGCAAAGCGGTACACCAATAAAGTGGCGAGCAACCCACCGACAAAAGAAGCAATAGGCGTTATCCACGCAGCCATCATCGGCGGCAACAAAGCAATGCAGGCCACCGCACCCAAAGCCGCGCCGGTGGAAACGCCGGTAATGCCAGGATCAGCCAGCGGATTGCGAAACAAACCCTGCATCACCACACCGCACTGCGCCAGCAAACCACCCACCAACACTGCCAATAAAAAACGCGGCAGGCGCAGTTGCAGCACCACGGTTTGCTCGTAGCGCGCCAGTGCTGTGCTGTCTTGCCCTATCGCCGCATCCCACACGGTTTGCAAACTCGCCAGCGTGGGCAAAGGCATAGGCCCTGTCACAATGGACAACACGGCCACACACAATAGCGCGCTGAAAAAAATCAGCGCCACCCACCTAACAGGAAATCGTTTCACGGATTTTTCTGCACCAACAGTGCAGTGTGTTGTTGCATCACTTCGTGCAAGCGCAGCGCTTCATCCAGCGTCAAAACACTCAGCCCTGCCACCAGTGTTTCACTGTGCACAGCGAGAATATTTTTCGCTTGCGCTGCTTTCAGCACAGACAGCGTTGGGTAATCGCGCAGAAAATCTCCCATTGCATTTTGGCTGCCATCCGCTGCTAACAAAATCACATCGGGATTGATCGCCATAATCGCTTCCGCAGAAATAGGCTGATAACTGTTGTACGTCATCACATTATTCGCGCCCAATAAATGTATCAGCGCATCACCGCCCGTTCCCACACCGGCTGCGCGCAAACCGCGATTGCCTGCCGATAACAAAAACAAAGCGCGACTATTTTTTGGCAATGCCTGCTGCTTGAGTGCGGTTATTTTTTGCTGCACTTGCTCCAACACCGGCTGCGCTTGTGCAGGCTGCGCCACCGCATTCGCCAACTGACGAATGTTAGACAGTAGACCATCACCATCTTGCACCGAAGGTAAACGCAGCACGGTAACACCTTCCGCCTCCAAAGCACTGAGCGTACTCGGCGGCCCCATGTGCTCTCCGCCAATCAAGAGGGTGGGATGCAAAGCCAACACACCTTCTGTCGCCAACTGACGGTGATAGCCCACCACGGGCAATATTTTTTTATCGGTTTGCGCACTGGTGACATCAATACCTACCAAATTTTTATCAGCACCCAAGGCGCGCAACACAGCTGTTACGCCAGCATCTGCACTCACAATACGCAGTGGTGAGGCTTCTGCCGCAACACCCGCAGGCAACAAACCCAAACACAATCCCATCATCAAAAATAAACGTTTTACCTGCATAGTTTTCTCTCTCAAAAATTACTGAATCACAAATGCCACGGGCACTTGCACGCGCGACAACACCGCCACACCATTCATGCGATACGGCGCTAATTTCCAATCCGCCACGGCCACTTTGGCAGCTTCATCCAACGTTTGAAAACCTGAACTGCGCACAACCGACAGCTGCATTTGTCTGCCAGATTCTGACAACAAAATTTCCAGCAACACCGTGCCCTGTTGTCCGCGACGGCGCGCTATTGGCGGATAAACCGGCTTGGCTGGCGGCGTAAGAAATTGTGGTTTTTTGACTAACACCGGCGCAGACGGCACAGCAGGTTTACTCACAGCATTCTCGACGGGTGATACAGGCTGCACAGGTGTTGATGGCTGCGGCATAGCACGCACAGTGCGCGCGGTTTTTTTAACGACTGTCGCTGTTTTTTGCTCAACTGTTTTCGGCTCAACTTTTATCGGCGCTGGCGTTGGTGCAGGCGGCGACGCAGAAATAGGCATCGCGGGGGCAGGCTGCACAGCACGCGCTTCCACGGCAAACATTTCCATCACCGGTGGCTGCGTTGTTTTAGCGGATGCCAATCCCGCTGTGAGCGGCCAGTAATACATTAACAGCGCGGCGTGCAACAGCAATGCCGCCAGCACACTGAGCAACATCCCCATGCGTTCAAGATTGACGCCGCTTGTGAAAGCCCCACTCGCTTCCTGATAAACCATTGTTTTCGTCTGTCCCACTTTTTTGTCAAATGATAACAATTCTTGTTTACAAATGTTAATAGGAGTGATTACTATTTGCAACCACATTGATGCCCACACACCAACACAGAGGAAAATAATTGTTATGTTGCTGATTCGTAATGCTTTACCGCTGACTTTGG
>CAZHQZ010000021.1:0-15028 GCA_964534675.1 uncultured Pseudomonadales bacterium
TTTTTTATAAAGGCGGTAGATCAGAGATCGTTTTTATATGTGTCGTGCATGGTTTTTGTTTTGTCAGCAAGAGGGGTGACTTTCTTTGTTGAGAAAATGAGGCCTGTATTCTTGAAAGCGGCTATAGCTGTTTTTCTGGGTTTGATAGTACTGCTTCTTGGAGCGTCAAATAACAAGAGTGGTGTTTATCAAGAAAGAGGGCATGCAATGTTCGCTCTGATTGCTAAGGTAATAGGCTCTGATCAGGCATTTATGGAGGGGCGGAGATGGGTGGTATCCAATAGCGATTTATTTGATTTTTACTTGCGTGAAAATAAAGTGATAAAAGCTGGTGAGGTGTCAGCGAAAGTCAGTGAAAAAGGCGTGCAGGCTCTCGTGGAAGAAAAAGCGTTCTACTATGTGGAGTATTATGACAGGAAGCAAGGCTTTAACGATGATCTGCTTAATGAAATATCGAGGCATTTTCAAAAAATATGCTCTATCAATAATGATTTTTTTAGGGTAAGTAAGTTTTACTTCTCTGACAAAGAATCGCATTTCGATGAGGAGTCTTGCAAGAATATGTTTACAAACAATACGGTTTCTTTGTGATGTCTTGGTTGCCGACAAAAAAAACTGAAGAAGGTGATGCGTGGCTTGCGCCGTGGGCGCTGGCTATTTTGGCTTTAATTTTTATTATCGGCGTTGTGGCTCGTGTTTACGGTATCGACAGGCAGAGTCTGTGGGGTGATGAGCTGTTTGCGGTTACTGCTAGCTATAAGCCGTTTCCTGACGCTTGGCAAATGATGATTAAAGACTCGCATCCGCCGGGCTATCTTAGTTTTATGTGGTTGACGCTGCCAATAACGGGATATTCAGACTTTGGTGTGCGCCTGCATGCACTGCTGTTTGGTGTGACGTGGATGCCCTTGGTGTTTTTGTTTTGCCGTCGTTGGTTTTCGTTAAGTGCTGCTTTGATTGCTTTGGCTGTGACGGCCTGCTCCTATACGGCTATTTATTACAGCCAAGAAGCGCGTGCCTATTCCATGTTAGGCGTTTTTTGTTTGTTGAATGTTATGTGCTTTTTTGAAATCATTTTTTCTGATCGCTCTACGCAATGGCACAAGATAGGTTTTGTTGCCTCTGCTATTGCTTTGTTGTATTTGCACTATTCTGGTTTTGTATTTCTGTGTGCAGAAATAGCGCTCTGTATTGGGTTGATGTTGTGGGGAAGGTGTCGCGGTAAAACAACATTACTGTTGCTCATGTTTGGCGTCCCTCTGCTTGCCTATCTGCCTTGGTCGCGCATCATGTATGCCAACTTGACTGATGCGCCGCCAACATGGGCAATGTCTGAAAAGCCCACTCTGCCGGTTGTTTATGATGCGTTGCGCACGCTCTTGGGGCCGGCTCCTATCTATCTAAAGTTCCAATTATTTTCCTTGGCGGGCGCAATTTTGCTGGCAATGATTCTCCATGTGCGCAACGGTTTAACAGTGTCTTTGTTGGCTTTGTACAGCGTAGCGTGGTTGATTGTTGTGCCGGTATTGGCATTTTACGTTGAGTCGTGGGTGGGAATGCCGCTATTCAAAGACCGCTACATGATTACGTCAGCCGTATTGAACGCTGTATTGATTGGGTGGCTGGGTAGCTGGTTGATTGGCAGGTTAAACAAAATCGGACAAAGAAAGTTTTTTGCCGCGCTGGCGGTATTGGTGATTGCGGTATGGATGCTGCGTCTTGATGTTGAGTGGTGGCTCTATTCTAAAAAAAACAAAGACCCGATTCGGGAAGCTGTAAATCTTATTAAGGAAGATGTGAGTCAAAATGCGATAGGTAGACACTACACCACCATCATGACGCATGACATGTTTGAGCATTATCTCAAGCAGGCAGGTGTGCGATTTGATGCTGATTGGGCTGGGCGGCGTTATCTGATTCCACAGCGAGTAGAAGCGGTGGAAAGTTATTTAGAGGCACATAAAGGGAAAACGTATCTCTATTATCTATCATTGAGAGAGCCTGTCTCACGCGGAGCAGTTGTTGAGTTGTTGTATCGCTATAAATTAGTTTCTCAGGTAACACTGTCTTGTGCTGGCGCTGCTTGCAACATCGATATTTATAAATTTAATACCAAAGAATTACCCAGTGCCGAGCAAATTCGTGCGGCGGGCACCACGCCCACCAATGAAATGGCGCGCTTGATTGCGCAGGACATCAATGGGCGTGATGCCTCCGCCTACCATGTATTGCTGACGCACGGCTGGATGCGATCCTATTTGTTGCGCAATGGTGTGGTGTTGGATGGAGAAAAAGATAGCCATCGCTATGTGGTGAACTCGCAAGCGGATAATGTGTATCAATACATTGAAAATCATCCAGCGGTGGAGACCTTGTACTACCTTGCACTACAAGAGGTGAACACCGAGGGAGCTGAGTTGATGTTGCAGCTACGCTATCACTTGGTGGGAGAAAAGACTGTAGACACGGGAATGGGAAAATTGTCGCTGCTGACCTATAAGGTTAAAGAGCCGCCTGTGATTGATGAGAGTGCCATGCAGCGTATGCGCGCCAGCCGTACTTACAGCGTGGTTGAGCAATTAAAAACGATCATGAGCCAAACGCCATCCGGCACACCGGCGATCGCCACGGCAAATGCGTGGATCGAGTCATATTTGAAGTTGGACGGTCTACCTATAGATGACAGTTGGCAGGGACGGCGGTTGCGCTACCCTAGCGATATGCCTAACGTTCGCGACTATCTTAATCAGCATCCCAATATCACGACGCTTTACTATGTGGCTTTGCGTGACTCGTGGTCTGAGCAAGTCGTGCAGTTGTTGCAAAAAGAATATAGTTTGACCAGTAGATCATCGGTTGATGTAGCAGTGGGCACAGTGGATATTTTACAGTTCACTATCATCGCCAAAAAATAACTCTGTGTATGTTTCACTCTAATGATTTAGCAAAAAGGAAGATGAATTAATGGCGCGCCAGAACTCGTATCAACTCACCAAGCTGTCTTGTCCGCGCTGTTCGGGTGGATATTTAAAGAAAGTGTCAGGGCGCGATACCGACAATTCAGAGATGCTGTGTTGTCAGTCGTGTGCTGCCGAGTACCCAGTCGTGGATGGTATTCCGCAGCTTTTGAAAGACCCATCATTATTCACGCATCTGGAAGCCATTGATTACGACGACCATCACAATATTGATGATGTGCGCCGCGAAAAAGTGGCGCGCGATTGGCGACAGGTATTCGATCAATCCAAGCCGGCGTATGGGGATGTGTTGGAGATCGGTTCCGGCACGGGACAATTGACGTGGGGTTTGGCGCATCGCTTTCCGTTTATGTCGGTAAGCGCCTGTGATATTTCCACCAAGTTTTTGCAACAAGCGGCCGGCGTGGTGGGTGAGAGTAAAGTACCAGTGCGCTACTACGCCTGCGATGCCAATTTTTTACCATTTCGCGACGGTAGTTTTGACATGGTGGTAGGGCACAGTGTGCTACATCATTTTATTGACTACCAAAAAATTATTCATCATTTGGGTCGGCTGTTGCGTCCAGGTGGCCAAGCTATTTTTTATGAGCCGGTGTTGCAGGGAAAAATGATTATTGCTTTTTTGGCAGACATGATGCGTCGTATTGAGCGGCGTACCAAGTGGGGCGTGCTGACGGAAAAAGATGATGATCGTATCAATCATATGACGCGTCACATCATGAAGGCGAAATGGATAGGCAATGACCGTGCGCGACTGGAAAAAATAGAAGACAAATATGTTTTCGATATTAATGCAATGATGCGGTTGGCGCATGAGGCCGGATTTTCTAGTTTGCAACACATTAATCAAGAGTTGCCAGAAAAAGGCTTTATACACTACGTCAACCAGCATTTATTGATGGAGGGAATTGCTGCCAAAAAAATCCAACAGTTTGAGTTCGTGACCAATTCTTATATGGCCACCATGGGAGAAATGCTGCCGGATAGCATGGCAACTCCGATGGGGTATTTTGTGTTTAAAAAATAGATAGTCGTTGCGCCGTGAGCATAGACAAAATTAACGATCTCTCCCTGCACAACAGCGCTATAGCTGAGGCGTTGCACCGCGCGGCGGGTCGCGTTATTGATAGCGGTTGGTACGCCATGGGGCCAGAGGTCACTGCGTTTGAAAAAGCGTTTGCTGCGTACTGCGGCGCAACGGATGCGATTGGCGTGGCCAATGGCACTGATGCCATTGAATTGGCACTGCGCGCGGTGGGCGTGAATGCGGGCGATGAAGTGATAACTGTGGCGAATGCGGGTTTTTATTCCAGCACGGCCATACGCGCGATTGGCGCTGTGCCGGTGTATGTCGATATTCAAGAAAGCAATTTGTTGATGGATGTTACATGCGCCGCGCAAGCCATCACGCCTAAAACCAAAGCCATCATCATCACGCATTTGTTTGGTCAGTTAGCAGATATGCAACCTTTATGTGCCTTGGCGAAAAAACACGGCCTTGCACTGGTGGAAGATTGCGCTCAGTCACATGGTGCAACTGCCAATGGCAAACGCGCGGGAAGTTTTGGCGATATTGCAGCCTTTAGTTTTTTCCCCACCAAAAACTTGGGCGCACTGGGTGACGGCGGCGCAGTGGTGACGTCGAGTGAGAAATTAGCGGCGCGTGTGCGCAGTTTGCGTCAATACGGTTGGACAACGAAATACACCGTGGCGGATGGCGGTGCGCGCAACAGCCGTTTGGATGAAATGCAGGCGGCGCTGTTATCTGTAAAACTGCCACTGCTGGATGGTTGGAACGAAAAACGCCGACAAATCGCTAGGCGTTATGCTGAAAAAATTCAACACACAGCCGTGCGTGTGCCCGCAATTGGCGGCATTGATTATGTGGCGCATCTTTACGTTATTCGCTGTGCGCAGCGCGATGCACTCAAAAAACATTTGCATGACCACGGTATCGCCAGCGATATTCACTACCCTATTTTGGATACACAACAGCCAGTAACTGACGGTCAATATGCTGCTGTTGCGCTGCCCGTGAGTGAAAAAATGCGCAGTGAAATTCTTACATTGCCTTGTTATCCAGAGCTGACGCTGGATGATGTAGATGTGGTAGCAAACTGCATTAACAATTGGGTAGCCTGATGTATTCGCTCATCATTCCGGTTTATAAAAATGAGGAATCGCTGCCAGATTTATTGGCGGTACTGGCGGATATGAATGAAAAGCTGTCCGGCAAACTGGAAGTCGTGATAGTGGTGGACGGCAGCCCCGACAACTCTTACAGCATTTTGCGCCAGCGTTTGCCGGAAATGTCTTTTGCGTCACAACTGCTGCTGCATTCGCGCAATTACGGTTCCTTTGCCGCGATTCGCGCCGGTATGCAAGTGGCCAGCGGCAGTTACTTTGCAGTAATGGCAGCCGATTTGCAGGAGCCGCCGGAATTGGCGCTGGAGTTTTTTCAGTTGTTAGCGGCAGATGAGGCGGACGTGGTGGTAGGCACACGCGATGCGCGCAATGATCCGTGGCGCAGTCGTTGGTCATCAGAAATTTTCTGGTGGGTGTACCGCAAATTTATTATTAAAGACGTGCCAGCAGGCGGCGTGGATATGTTCGGTTGCAACCGCCAATTCCGCAATGAATTGTTATCGCTGGATGAATCGCACAGCTCCTTGATTGGCTTATTGTTTTGGCTGGGTTTTCGCCGCAAAACCGTGGCCTATCAGCGCCGCGAGCGACAACACGGCGTGAGTGCTTGGACGCTGAAAAAGAAAATCAATTATTTGATGGACAGTATTTTTTCATTTTCAGATTTGCCGTTGAAGTTGTTGATTTCTTTTGGCGGCATTGGCGTTCTGTTTTCGCTGTTGTTTGGCTTGATGGTGCTGATGTTTAAAGTGACAGGTTTAGTAGAAGTGCCTGGCTACGCCGCTACCATTTTGACGGTATTATTTTTTGGCGCACTCAATACGGCAGGCATCGGCTTACTCGGCGCGTATGTGTGGCGCGCCTATGCCAATACGCAAAGTAGACCTTCCTCTGTGGTAATGCGAGCGGAGGCTTTTGCTGGAAAATATGCGCAGCAAGAAAATCAAAAATAACGATGAGAGTGGTTATGGATTATTTTGTTCACGCCAGTGGTATTTGCGAAAGTAAAAAGGTAGGGAAGAGTTCCCGTATTTGGGCTTTTGCGCATGTCTTGCCCGGCGCTGTGTTGGGTGAAGATTGCAATATTTGCGATCATGTTTTTATTGAAAACGATGTAGTGCTGGGTGATCGAGTAACGGTGAAGTGCGGTGTGCAATTGTGGGATGGCATCACCGTAGAAGATGATGTATTCATTGGTCCCAATGCCACGTTTACTAATGATCCTTTTCCACGCAGTAAGCAAAAGCGCCAAGCGGTGGCGCGCACTGTTATTGCGCGCGGTGCATCCATTGGCGCGAACGCTACGGTTTTGTCTGGGTTAACCATAGGCCAGTCTGCCATGGTGGGTGCTGGTGCCGTTGTCACTCGTTCGGTGCCGCCATACGCCATTGTGATGGGCAACCCTGCACGCATTGTTGGTTATGCCGACAGTCAGCCCATGCAAGATGTTGTAGCAGGAAGCGCAACTGATGGCGCGGGAAAAACGGCTGTCCATGGCGTGACATTGAACAAGTTGCCGTTGGTACATGATTTGCGTGGCAATTTGGTTGTAGGAGAGTTTGAAAAAAATATTCCTTTTGCCGTGAAGCGTTTCTTTATGGTGTTTGATGTGCCCAGCGAAGAAACGCGCGGCGAACACGCGCACAAGAGCTGCCAGCAGTTTTTGGTTTGCGTGAAAGGCAGTGTGTCGGTGGTGGCGGATGACGGAGAGAACCGACAAGAGTTTCGCTTGGATCAACCGGATATCGGCGTCTATTTGCCGGCAGGTGTGTGGGGCATTCAGTACAAATATTCAGCGGATGCTCTGCTGATGGTGTTTGCATCTGAGTATTACGATGCTGATGACTACATCAGAAGTTATGAAGGTTTTGTTGCATATAAACAGGAATGCATTGCATTGCGCTAATCGTTCCTCTCGAAATATTTATAGAAAGCCAGAGATCACAGGGGCAGTAAAAAGCCATGATTGAAATAGTGCGCTGGCCTTCCGAAATAGGGCTAAAACAAGCGTTGGAAAATGCCAATTATCGCTTGGCTACAGAATATTTTTCGCTAAATATTTCTCTGGTGCTTTTGGCGCTTTTGTTTGGTTTTGCATTTCTGGAGTTGATTCTTCGCAGTTGCCGCCATAAAGCAGCAGCCACCATGCCGCTACGCGAAGTGGTTCTTTTGGGCGTGAGCCTTGGTTTTGCTGTCATGATTGCCGAGTTGTTTATCTTGTCGCTTTTTGGCTGGTTGACATCAAATTATGTGAGCTTGGCATTGGCTGTATCTGGGGTGTTGTCGGTAACGATATTGTTGTTGCCAGGTCGATTACTTCCAAGAATTTTTATGCCATTAGAGTCCGTGCCGCAATGTTTTCTAACAGTGATTGTGGTTCTGTTATTGGCTGTGTATCAGTATTCTGCCGCTGCTGCGCCGAGTGTTGGTGACAGCACATCCTACCACGCGCCTTATGCGGATTTTTTTGTCAGACATCACGGTCTCGCTGTCGATTACCATTTGATCTACCCCTTTCAAACTTTCAACATCAACCTGTTGTTCAGTCTGGGCTTGTTGCTGAAGCATGATCTTTCATATCTGCAAACTATTCACGCGCTTTTTGCAACATTCACTATGTATGGCCTGTATGTTGGTTGTCTGCGTTTTGGTAGGAGAGCATGGTTGGCAATTCTGTTGCCATTTATTTTTTGTCAGATATACACAGTTCGTTTCGGACGTTTCGCCGCACTGGTGGATCTCGGCAGTATGTTTTTTGTTTTTGCTGCCGTCTATACCTTGTTGCTTTGGTATGAAACGCGAGCGCGCTGGCAGTTGCTGATCTCAGCAATATT
This sequence comes from uncultured Pseudomonadales bacterium, assembly GCA_964534675.1. Lineage (GTDB taxonomy): Bacteria > Pseudomonadota > Gammaproteobacteria > Pseudomonadales > UBA7239 > UBA7239. Next base: position 7,958 of record CAZHQZ010000021.1, read on the forward strand.
GTTTGGTATTGCAATGGGATCGAAGTACATCATGTGCGTTTTTGCAGCACCGATTGCTCTGTTTATTGTCGTGGTCGCTCGCAGAGAAGCTTTTCGTGTGCTGTTGTGGTACGGCGGCTGCGCGGCTCTCTGGGGGTTGTGGTGGTATGTGAGAAATATGGTGCTCACCGGCAATCCTGTGCATCCCTTTGCGCCCAGTATTTTTGGATACTACCTGTGGAATGAAGCAGACATGCTCAGCCAGATGGACAATCTGCACAATAGTTTTGTGCCGCCTTCTTTGACGGGCTTTCTTGCTGCTCCCTATTTTGCTGTAGGCAGTAAGGTGCTGATGCAGCAGCATGTATTTCACGTTCTATTGGCACTGTATATTGCCACGCCACTGTTTTTGTTGGCATCAGGGGCTGCGCGTTATCTGCCATTGTTTTGTTTCTGTTATTTGCTCTTTTGGGTGATGGGCTCGCCAGATCCCCGCTATTTCATATCTGTTGTCCCATTGGCACTGCTTTTTGTCGTGTCTGTTTTCAGTGGTGTACTTGATCGGGTTTTACAATATGTCGGTGTCGGTTCTGACAGGTATGTAGCTGCTAGGAAAACAGGTTCCCTGCTGTGTTGTGTTGCCACCCTCCTGTATGCCTTTTTCTATGTGCAGCAGCAGTTTGTTCATGTGCTGTACCAGGCTGTTGATCCAGCAGAAGCTAGGCTTGATTTACTGAAGAATGTGCCAGAGTACGAACTGATCGAAAAGGCAAATGAAACCTTTGGCGAACATGGGCGGATGTTTGAATTCACTTTTCGCAATGTTCGCTGGTTTTTCAAAGGCACCATGCTTGGTACGCAGTTTGGCGAGCACGGTTATTTTCGCGTGCTTGCACAAGTCGAGAATGACAACGCGCCCGGCTATTCCCCTGAAAAACTGGACGCACTGTTGCGCAGCCGCTATCAAGCGGATGGTTTCATGATACCCAATCCTCCCTATTTTAATTACGACCAAAAAGCTTTCGACCAGTATTTTGATCTGGTTTACCGAAATGTGACTGGCAGTATTTATCGACTCAAGCCTGCACATATCACGCCTAGCAATACAGGATCGCACTGATAATGTTATTCACGTCTCCAGTATTCCTTTATGTATTCCTTCCTCTTCTGTTGTTGCTTTATGCGGCAGCGCCTGTTCGTTTGCGTAATGCGCTCTTGGCATTGGCTAGTTTATTTTTTTATGTATGGGGGGAGGTGGCGTATGCATGGGTGTTTCTCCTTTCTGTAATTTTTAATTATGCAATGGGGCGTGTTATCGGCTTGATGCGTGGCAAGCCGAGGCAATGGGTAGTGCTGGCGGTAGCTTGTATCGTCAATCTTGGGTTGCTGGCCTATTTCAAGTATGCGGATTTTCTAGTTGCTAACCTCAACATGTTGCTGCATTGGCTGGGTCTTGCGCCTGTTATCCAGCCCCATATTCACTTGCCCATCGGCATTTCATTCGTCACTTTTCATGCCTTGTCTTATTTGATTGATATCAAACGTGGTACATCGACGGAGCAGAAAGATCCGCTAGATGTGCTGTTGTATTTGTCATTATTTCCGCAACTCATTGCCGGCCCGATTATTCGCTACAACCAAATTGCTGACCAGATTCGCTCGCGCACTATGAGCGTAGACAATGTGTATTTGGGGTTGCGCCGATTCACGTTTGGTCTTGTCAAGAAAATGTTGATTGCCAACCAGTTGGGAGTTATCGCCGATCAGATATTTGCTATGCGCGCTGAGCAGTTAACACCTTCGCTAGCTTGGTTGGGGGCATCTACCTACACGTTGCAGTTGTATTTTGATTTTTCTGGTTATTCCTGCATGGCTATCGGCTTGGCGCGGATGTTTGGGTTTCACTTTCCAGAGAATTTTAATTATCCGTATGTTTCTCGCTCGATTCAGGAGTTCTGGCGGCGCTGGCATATTTCGCTTTCGTCGTGGTTTCGCGACTATCTATACATTCCTTTGGGGGGGAGCCGCAAAGGTTCATTGCGCACTTACTGCAATTTGGTATTGGTATTTTTTCTCTGCGGCTTGTGGCATGGCGCGAGTTGGAACTTTGTGGTGTGGGGTTTGTTCCATGGTTTTTTCCTTGTTGTGGAGCGCGCGGGTTTGGCTGCGTGGTTAGGAAAAACATGGCGCCCTGTATCACATCTATACACAATTCTTGTCTTTATGATTGGCTGGGTATTTTTTCGCTCACCCGATTTGCCGCATGCATTGCATTTTGTTGCCACTTTGTTTGGCGGTGCTTCTGCCACACTGCTTACCGATCCTGTTACTTACTATTTGCGAGAGGATGTTGTGCTTACTTTGGTGCTTGGCATGCTGTTCAGTTGCCCGCTGTGGCGTTGGTGCGATCAGATGTTGCGGGGGCGTATGACTGCTGGCGGATTGCGCGCAGTCGGCTGGCAATTGTTGGATGGTGTGATGGTGTTGTCGCTGCTGTTTGTCTGCGCGCTGTACATCAATGAGGGCAGTTACAACCCTTTCATCTATTTTCGATTCTAGGAGCGACAGAGAATGTTGAAAGCGATGCGCTTTGTGTTCCTGGTGCTTGTGTTGGCAGCCTGCGGTTGGCTGGTGGTCATCACGCTGCGCGAGCCGACACAACAAACCACTGAAGAGCGGGTGTTGGCTAATTTTCCTGTCTGGTCGTCTTCAGTTGCGGGCATGCAGGATTTTTTTCGCGGTATTGATAGCTGGGCATCGGATCGCATGCATTACCGCCAGCAATTCATTACTTGGTTTAACACTGCGCGGCTAATGATGGGTTGGTCGCCACTGCACAATGTGGTGGTGGGCAAGCAAGGTTGGTTGTTCTTTAACAGTGATGCATCAGGCGAACACGAGGATGCGATGGGTTCTGGCCAGTTCACCGCTGAGGAACTTCAGCACTGGCACGATTATCTGGTTTATCGCAACCGTGAGGTTCGTGAGCAGGGAGGGATGTTTTTGTTTGTGGTACCGCCTAACAAATCGACGGTCTACACGGAATACTGGCCGGATTTCTACAGCAAAGTCAGCAAACAAACACGGCTGCAACAATTGGTAGATGTCATGCAGGGCAGTGGTGTCGCGGTGATTGACTTGCGTGCGGCAATGCAGGATGGCAAAAAACTTGGCCAACTCTATTTGCACGCCGATACACACTGGAATCTGCTGGGTGCCAACATTGCCCAATATGAAATCATGAAGAGGTTGAGGAAGTATTTCCCCAGCATGGAGCCAAAACTATATCCTTTTCACAATGCCAGCCAGAAAGAGTTGGAGCAGTTACACCATCCCTCTGATTTGTACAGGATGATGGGGCTGTTTCGCGATGATCCTGGTCCGCAGGTACCTGTCGTGGAAGGGATAGGTGCCTGCATCGGGCAACCCAATCCAGACGGCTGGCGAGGGTGGCCGCTGGCTGTTGGTGATTGCTCCAGACGCACAGAGAGTTTGGCGGTAAAGCATTGGGATTTTCTGGAGGGAGATCAGCGTAACTATCTTTTTTCTGCCACGGAATATCCTGCGGGGCAGCACACATTGCTGATGGTGCGTGACTCTTACTACGAAATGTTGGTGCCTTATTTTTCCAATCGCTTTGCTCATGTGGAATATGTAGGACTTGGGCGGCCAATTGAAAAAGAAGCGTGGACGTGGATGCTGCAGGCGACGAAGCCTGATGTAGTTATAGAGGAGATGCTGGAGAGAAGCCTGAAGTCTTCCGTACCAAGGCCGGGCATTGATTTTGTGGCCGAGAAAACGCCATGACAGTTCAAAATTTACAAATGGGCAAGCGAGAAAAAGTGGCCATGCTACTGGTTGCTGGCGTTTTTTGGTTATTGATATTCAGAAATGCTTGGGCGGCGGATGATTCCTACATTATTTTTCGCACAATAGAACAATTTTTTGCCGGCCACGGTTTGCGCTGGAACATGATCGAGCGCGTACAAACATACACGAGCGTGCTATGGACAATGATGCTATGTCTGGCAAGAGTCTTCAGTCGCGATGATTATTTGAACGCAGTATTGTTATCTCTCTTTCTAAATGCGGCGAGTATTTTTCTTCTTTGTCGCTGGACAAAAAAAATCTGGCCATTTGCAATGATTCTCGCTGTGCTTTCTTTGTCCAACGCTTTCATGGACTACACGGTTTCTGGTTTGGAGTGTCCGTTAATTTATTTTTTGTGTACCGGATTCTTCTTGGCCTATTGGGATTTTTACAAGACACGCAATATGGCGTCAGCGAAATGGGTGTTTCGAATTGCTGGCATGATGTTGCTAACCCGCCATGACTTGCTGTTGGTGGTATTGCTGCCACTGATACACGTTGCGCGCATGCATACGGCATCAACTGGCATGGCTGCCACGTCTAAACTTTTGGCATGGGTGTTTATTCCTATCGCGCTGTGGACTTGTTTTTCATTGATTTATTACGGCGTGCCATTTCCCAATACGGCTTACGCAAAGATGGGTACTGGCATCCCGCATATACAAATGCTGGAACAGGGCGTCATGTATTTCGTGCACGGCTTCAAGTATGACTTCATATCTCTGCTAATTATGTCGCTTGCCGTATTGGCGGGCTTGTTACAAAAAAACAACGCATACCGCGTCGCGGCGTGCACTATATTGCTTGTGAGTGCCTATATCGTTTGGGTCGGCGGTGATTTTATGGCAGGCCGGTTTTACTCCCATTTAGTTTTAGTGGCGCTGTTGTTGCTAGTGGCGTTGGTGCGTGATGCACCGAGCCCCCCAGTGCCTGCGCTGATAGGTATGATCGGTGTGACGCTGGCAAGCTATGCCGTTGCCTATGACCATACACCGCTGAACACCCCGAATATCTATGCTGCCGATGAGTCGTGGCATGGTGTGTCAAACGAACGTGCTTTCTATTCAGAACAGACGTCTATATGGGTGTATTTGGACAAAACACAGCCCTACTTTCCGCACTCCATGTATTTCGAGCGCGCGCGCCATTATTCCAGCCGAGTTGAGGATCCTTATCTTGAAGGTGGTATCGGCATTGTGGGGTATGGCGCGCCTTTGGATGTCTATATCAGTGACATTATGTCTTTGGCTGACTTTTTTCGTGCCCGTTTGCGACTCAATGGTGGAGGGTGGCGTATCGGCCATGTGATTCGTTACTACCCACCGGCCTATCCCAATAGTGTTTTCGATAAACAGCGAGGCTTTTGGACGCCGGATCCCTCATTGAACGCTTACCTACAGGTGGTCAAACTCATCACGCAGGACGAAAATTTGTTCAGCATGCAGAGATTGCTAGCTATTGTGAAACTCAATACAGGGCAGTACTCCTATTTGTTGGATCAAGCCCGGTATCCTCCTGTGGTGTATGAGCCTGCCTATAACATAGGCTGTTCCCACACATGGCACAATTCGCCGCTGATGCAGATGTGGTAACCTCCTGCCGCTCAATTAGGGACAGAAATGCGATGCCAACATTGCCTGTATTACTTGCTTTGCTCACTGCTTTTTCCATGGCGGGTGGCCAGCTCCTGTTCAAACTAGGCGCTCCGCAATGGAAAGGAGCTACGCTATTAGAATGGACTGTTTCTTTTGCTACAAACCCTTACTTGATGGTGGCGGTCTGTATGTATGCGGCGACCATACTGATCTGGATCTATGTGTTGCGCACTTTGCCGCTGTCGGCAGCCTATCCTCTGACCGCGCTGTCTTATGTCATTGTGCCGAGCTTGAGCTATCTGTTCCTGAATGAGAAAGTCAGCATGCAGACCGTGTTGGGTAGTGCGGTTGTCATTCTGGGAGTCGTGATCACACATTTGCAGCGGGGTTGAACCATGATTTTTCTTGAGATTAATGAGTTCAACCCTGACTTGATGGCATTGGCAGCAGATCGGCTGAATGCACCTAATCTCAAACGTCTATTGGCGTTGAAGCGCTCTGACACTACCACCGATGACAAGGCAGAACGATTCGGGCTCGATCCTTGGGTGCAGTGGGTTTCCATTCATACCGGAAAGACATCAGCAGAGCACGGTGTCGGCCATTTGGGGGATGTGCCCCAACTATCCCATCCCCAAATCTGGGAAACCCTGGCGGAGCGTGGATTGCGCTGTGGCGTATGGGGCGCTATGAACGCCTGCCGTGGCAGTATGCGGGAACCCTGTTTTTTCTTTCCTGATCCTTGGACTTTCAGTGAGAAGGCTTACCCAGAAGAACTGAATCATCTGCTGGCCTTTCCTCGTTACTACTCCCAGAATTATGTGGAGATGGATAGGAAGACATCCTTACAGAAATTGGCACAGTTGATATGGTTCTGTTTGAATCCGCGCATTGCATGGCAGTTGCTACCGTTGCTGCCAACTTTAGTGAGTCATGTTGTGCGGTATGGGCTGCACGAATACTTGCTATTTGTGATGTTCGATTTAGTCAATGCGCGTCTTTTTGCGCATTATTTCCGCCGAACTAAACCTGATTTCTCAATTCTTTTTTTGAACTCGTTGGCTCACTTGCAACACCACAAATGGACTGATGCCAAAGAGTTATCGCCAGAGATGCGTATTGCATTCCAATTGTTTGATCAGACGCTAGGCATTATTTTCGATGTAATTCCGTTTGATCAGCCGCTGATCGTAGCTAATGCCTTTTCACAGTTTTGTTCTTACGATCAGAACGAGTATCTGTATCGACAGAAAAATCCAGCGCAGTTTTTGGAAGTCATTGGCCTGCCTTTTTTGCGTGTCGAGCAGGCCATGACAAATGATGGACATGTGTTTTTCGCTACATCAGCAGAAGCAGAGCAAGCCGCCAAGATTCTGCGGGATGCCACAGTTAACGGTAATGCTGCATTTCATGTGGAGTATGTCGATAAAGCCCCTGACAAAGTGTTTTTTCAAGTCATTATTTGGGAGCCGTTATCTGACGATGCCTCGATGCTCATTAATGGCAGGGCGATCAGTTTTTTTGAGCAATTCGAAAAAATTACGCGACGCAGTGGCAGTCACACACAAGAAGGCCATGTGTTTTCAAGTGGTGTGCAGGTGCCGGAGAAACTCTACAATCACCAAAT
>CAZHQZ010000022.1:0-10936 GCA_964534675.1 uncultured Pseudomonadales bacterium
GCCCTCTGTGGTTGGTGGTATCCGTTGGTGCGGATTTATTGTATGGGGAGCGCGGTGTTTTGTGCGCGATCCTGCTTCAGTTTGTTGAGATCACTGTTCACGCTGCGGCGGAAGCTGTCGATGCTGCGCAAAGTTTCCTCTTGATCTGTCACACGTTTGTTGATGGCATCCAATTTTTTTTGCAGTTGATCGTTTTGCTCCAGCGCCATGGTGGCCTGCCGCCCTGCGTCGCGCGCGGCGGGATCTCCCTGCGCCACGCGCTGTTGCAAGGCGGTCACGGCGTTGCTCAGCTCGGTGGCGGCAGTGTTGGCGCGCTCGGCGGTTTGTTTGCCATCGCTGGCTAATTTGGCTGTGTCGTTATTTTGTTTGTCATTTTGCGCGAGCGATTTTTTGAGATCGGCAATCGTGGCTTGCAAGTTAGCGATAGATTTTTCCTGTGCGTCCAGTGTTTTTTTGGTTTTGTCATTGAGCGCGGCAGACAGTTTTGTGATGTCTGTATTGGCAGCACTCAAACGCGCGTCCAATTTTTTGATTTTGTCATCCATCGTATCGCCCGCTTGCTTGCTGTCGGTAATCGTAATGCCCAACTGTGATTCCAACGCCTCCAAACGCACTTGCAATTGGTGGTTCGCATCCATTTGTTGCGTGATGCGATAGTGTAAAAAACCTGCGATGACCAGTAGCACCGCAAACGCCAGCAGAGTCAGAATGGACTGGCCGCGCCCGCTAGTATTACTGCGCGTTGCGCTAGGTTTTTTTTCCGCATTGCGCGCTGTGGCAGCGGGTTTGGGTGAAGCGGCACGCGCCAAGCGATCCTCGGTGTCGGGAATGATGGCAGTGCTGTCAAAAATATCGTCTTCGCGTCTGGACATAACTGGAGGGTTCGCTGAGCGGGCAGGGGGGTTCCAGATTGTAAATGTCTAGCGCGCGCGATCAACCCATGCGCCAATAGGCGTGGTGATTTTTTGTAAACACCAGCCGATGCCGATAAAGGCAGTCAGCCATGCGATAGTGGCGGCCCAAGCCGGCAGATAGTGGAAAAAAATATCGTAGCGGTACATGAGCGGCCAGTGCAGTAGATACGTTTCATAAGAGTACATGCCCTGTAGATGTAGAAAGCGGTTATCCCACTGCTTGAATGCAAAGCACACCACCAAGGCGCTCATGGTCAACAGGCTGGTGGTTTGACCAATAAAAAATTTGGCATCAAAACCGAGCGTTTGCAGCGCAGAAGCGGTGGCGGGCCAATGATCTTTGTCGTTGTGGCTGGCCATGTAAACCGCAAAGAGCAAGGAAGCAATGACGAGCAAGCTGCGCAGAAAATTTTGCGGTTGATGGCGAAACAGTTCGAACTGTTGCGCAGTGTTGGGATGGCTGTTGAGCCACCACGCCAGCAGAATGCCGAGAGAAAAAGCGTTCGTATGCAGGCGGTGCAGCCAATTAACTTGCAGTTGCAGCGGGTTCCACAACACAAGCGCATTGGCGATAACGGCTAACAGAACCGCAGTGAGCCAAGGGCGATTGCGCATAAATAAGCAAGGAAACAGCGCATAAAACATCAACATCCAACTGATGTACCAAAAAGGAGAATTCACATCTTTATAGGCATTGGCGCGCGGAAACCATCCCAAAAATGATTGCAGTATGTAACTGGTCGAATAGGAAATGTCATGCACGCTGCGATCAGCAATAAACAACAGCGCCAACACAATCCAAAAAGGAATAAAAACTTTAATTAAACGGTGGCGATAAAAAGTCATCGCGGGCAGAGGTTTTTTTAGCATGCCAACGGTGAGGCCGTAGCCAGACATAAACAGAAAAAGATCAACGCCGACACCGGCGGCGAGTGACAGCGGTGCAAGAAAGGTATTGTCTGTCACCAACATGTAGCTGATATGCGCAAACACGATGGTGAGTATGCCCAAGCCTTTGAGTTCTTGTGTGACAGGTACGGGGAACAGTTCTCGGTGTTGCGTGCGGCGAAAGCTCAGGCACAGTGCCGCCAGTAAAGCCGCAATGACCATGCTGTTGGAGAAGGGGATGTCAGTAACAGTAATCAAGGCGCAAGCACTCCCACGAGAGTTACGCCGTTGATATTAGCGTGGATTGGTCGCTGGCAAAAACTTACAACACCAGCCCAATGCCGATAGCGACCCCTGTCATGATGACGGCAATAAACACAACCGACAGCGCCACGCGTGTGGCTGTGGATTTGTCGTCGGCTTGCCAGTACCCGTTTGCATTTGTCATGGCGCGCTCCTGTGAGTGAGAAAGGAGGCTTCACCTTACGCTGATGTGCGGCGGTATTTATTGATGGCGATCAACGATCGCAGGATGAATGCTTTCTACGCGACTGCGCAGCTTGCCTTGAAACAACTGCACATCCACCACCATGCCAAGTTGCACGTGATCGGTTTGTGTCAGCACGGAGCCGGTGTCGCTGGTGGCGATAGCGTAGCCGCGCTGCAAAGTGTTGAGTGGACTCAAATTATTGAGTGATGCAGCCAGTCGCGCCAGTTTTTGTTGCGGTTTTTGTAAGCGCAATACAGGTGCTTGCAGCAAGCGCCATTCCAAATGGTCCAGTTTTTGTTGCTGCTCGCGCAGGACGTGTCCTGGATGGCGCAAACGCTTGGTCAAATGCAAAAGTTGTTGGCGATGCCGCGTAATTTGTTGCTGCAATTGTTTGTGAAAAAGGTCGGCGTAGTGCGCTAGCAGTGCCAGCAGATCGTCAATTTCTGGCGATAACATTTCTGCCGCTGCTGAAGGCGTGGGTGCGCGCACATCGGCGACAAAATCACAAATCGTGAAATCGGTTTCATGCCCCACTGCGCTCACGGTAGGAATTTCACTGGAAAACACCGCGCGCGCCACGCTCTCTTCATTAAATGCCCACAAATCTTCCAGTGAGCCGCCGCCTCTGGCGAGTATCAACACTTCAATGTCGCGCTGTGTGTTAGCCAGTTGTAAGGCTTTGACAATCGCAGGCGCCGCTTCTGTGCCTTGCACAGGCACAGGAAAAATGCTCAGTTGGGTAGCTGGAAAACGCCGTTTGAATACGGAAACAATATCGCGAATGGCTGCACCGGTAGGCGAAGTGATGATGCCAACATGGCGCGGCATATCCGGCAGAGGCTGTTTGAAATCTTCGTCGAACAAGCCTTCGGCAGCTAATTTATTTTTGAGTTGTTCAAACGCTAATTGCAAATTGCCTGCGCCATCGGCTTGCAGATTTTCCACTACAAGTTGGTAGTCGCCGCGACCTTCATACAAACCCACGCGCCCGCGCGCAAGCACCTGCATGCCGTGTTCCGGTTTGAAACGCAGCAGAGCATTTTGTCCGCGAAACATTGCGCAGCGAATTTGCGCTTTTTCATCCTTGAGCGTGAAATACCAGTGGCCGGATGAGGGGGTTGATAAGTTTGAAATTTCGCCGCTGACCCACACCGTAGCCAAATGGGTTTCAAGCAACTGGCGCGCGCGCCGATTCAGTTCGGTAACGCTAAAAATATGCTCGGCGCTGCTCACTCAAGCCTCGTGTAAAAAAGCAAAGCGCGGTTGCGTTTTGCCGTCGATAGTGACGGTTTCGCAAAACATGGACAGCGGCCTCACCCACAAACTGTAATCGTCATACAGACAGCGATAAACCACCACGGCTTCGCGCGTTTCTGAGTGATGCGCTACACCTATCACGAGATAATCTTTGCCTTTGTAATGGCGATAAACGCCGCATGGAATCATGGTTGCGTGACCTGTATTGCGTTTTTTGCAGGCAGTTGTGCGGATAATTTTTCGTCAATCAACACCGCCGCGAGTTGAAAACCCTTGTAGCCCCAGTGCGTGTCGTTGGGCAGATAAACATCCTTGTTGCCTGCTGCAATCAGGGCACGAATCGGTTGCAACATATTGATGTCATGACCGGTCAGCACATCCATGCGCAGTCGATTGATTAACGCGTGGCGTTGCTGGATTTTAGTGTCCGCTAAATACGGTTGATAAGCGGTAGTTTTATCGGGCAGCGTCAAAATAACGTGCGGCAATTGTGCCTGTGTCAGCGCGTGATCCACCGCCTGCATGGTGCAGTGCACGGTGTTGAGATTGTTGTCGTCAATGCTGCCATAGAGCAGAAAATCTTTGCTCAATAGTAAGATGTGATCCGGCTTGCCGCTGCTGAATAATTGATCGGAAGTCAGTGCCAAAACTTTGGCTTTGCGTTTTTTGGGTTTAACGAGAGCGCTGCTGTAGATTTTGAAAATATGAAACCCTTCCGAAATATTGTTTCCATTGTTGGGCCAGCGCTTTCTTTGCATCAGCGGGAAGGCGGGTAGTTGAGCCATGCGTGCTTGAATCGCTGCCAGCGTGAGTGTGTTTTCTTTTGCTGTAGCGGGTAATTGGCAGTGCGTAACGGGTGGTAAAAATGTGCTGGCTTTGCCATACATATCCGGCAGAGCGCGTTCGCCGGTTTCAATCACCACAGCATCAGGTTTTTTTTCGCCTTGCAGTGCCAAAATATCCGTCAGCGTGGTTTTGCCACTGTGAATAAAAGAAAAACTGTACTGATTGCTCAATAGTGATTGCCAGTGCCCTGCTTCGGAAAAAGAATCACCAATCACCAGAATGTGATATTTCCCCGTTTGGCGCGGCGTATTGATGACGGGTGGAATATCTTGCTGCGGATCATTCCAACCAAACCAGCGTTCTGGATACGCGCTGATGCGGGTGAGATCGCCGCTGGTGGGTTGCGACCACAGCATGATGGCAGCGCTAATGCTGACAATCAGAAAAACCAGTGCGAGAAAAATGGTGTTGTAGGTTTTCATCATCAAAACTGAAAGTAGAGAAATTCACTCAATTGACCAATGTTGACAATACTCAGCGCTAATGCGAGCCCGCCAATAACGGCCAGCGCCGGATGTGGACGCCACTGCCAACGCGTGTGGCTGTCCACGGTGTCGGAAGTGGGTTGAAACTTGTTCATGATTTCTTGCGTGTTCGGTGCAAACAATGCAAACAGTGAAACCCACAGCACCAAGTTCCAGCCGTCATCGGCATGCCCAACAATATCAGACAGCGGCGGGTGGTTGCTGGATGCAATCCCTACCATCGCTTTCAAAATCACCAACGCATCGTGGATAGATGTGGCGCGAAAAATTACCATCGTGACAGTGACGGCTAGCATGGTGAAAAACCAGCCGAGTGCGGTGCGTATGAGAGTGGGCCAGCGTTTTCCTTCTGTGCGCGCCAGCGGAAAGATTTCACGGAATAAATGATTGGCAACGAGAAAGATACCGTGCAAACCTCCCCAAATAACAAACGTCCAACCTGCGCCGTGCCACAGACCGCCGAGCAACATGGTGAGCATCATATTGACGTAGCGCCGTGTTTTGCCTTTGCGGTTGCCGCCGAGTGCAAAGTACAAATACTGACGCAAAAATTGTGACAGCGTGATGTGCCAGCGATTCCAGAAATCAATCATGCTGGTGGATTTATAGGGCGAATTAAAATTGAGCGGCAGTTTGATGCCGAACAAACGCGACAGGCCGATCGCCATGTCGGAATAACCAGAAAAATCAAAATACAGTTGCAGAGTGTAAGACAGGCAGCCCAGCCAAGCATCTTGCCAAGACAGTGCCCCCGTGTGTTTGCTCACCATAAATACTGGGCTGGCGTATTCAGGAAAAGCATCCGCGATGATGACTTTTTTGAACATGCCAATGGCGAAAATAGTGAGACCGACAGCGATGTTTTCTTGGCTGATGCGATAGGTTTCTGCGCGCGCAAACTGCGGCATCATTTGTTTGTGGTGCAGGATAGGACCCGCAATCAAATGCGGAAAATAAGTGATAAACAATAAATAGTGTGCAGGGTTGCGCTCTTTCACAATGCCTTTGTGGCAATCCGCTAAATACGCAATTTGGGTAAACGTAAAAAAAGAAATGCCCAGCGGCAAAATAATATCGGGGAGGTTGATGTGAGAACCTGTCAACGCCACCCAGTTGTCGAGAAAGAAATTGGTGTATTTGTAGTGGGCGAGTAAACCTAGATCAAACACCAAACCGATAATCAGCCAAGTTTTTGCACGGCGCAGGGCTTGGTTTTCAATATGGCTGCTGATTTGCTTGCCGATTTGATAGTTCACGGTGATCGACAGCAACAACAGCGGAACGTAATACACATCCCAGTAGCCGTAAAAAAATAGCGAACACAGCGCCAACCAAGCGGCAGCGGCTTCATAGCGCAAACGCGCAGCCAGAAAAAAACCGGCCAAGGCGACGGGTAAAAAAAGCCAGATAAACGGGTAGGAATTAAAAAGCATTACGGCTGCTCCGCGCGCCATTGCGGTTGTAGTGCGGCATCAATTTGTTGCGCCGCTAACTGAAAACCTCGGTAGCCCCAATGCGTGTCATTGGGTAGATAAAAATCCACAGTATTTTGCGCCAGCGCTTTGCGAATAGCGGGCAGCAGGTCGATTGTGTGCGGAATGCCGAGCGCGGGCAGCAAGCGACTAATAACGGGCGGTTTGCTGCGCAAGTCTGTTTGTGTGAGATAGGGTTGGTAGGCCGTGGTTTTGTCGGGCACGATTAGAAAAACATAAGGCAATTGCAAATCAGCCAGCGCGTGCGCCAAGGTGCGCATGGCGCATTGCATAGTGGTGATGGCTGCATCATCAAATGCAGGTAACAGCAGTAAATCACTTTTAATCACTAAGAGCTGCCGACTGCGTTGGCTGCTTTGCAAAGATGGCGTTGAGAGTTCGAGAATTTTGGCTTGCCGTTTTTTAGGTTTGATGGTGAAAAATGCGCGTTGTTTTACAAGATAAAAACCTTGTGAGATTTCTTTGGCGGTGGCTGGAAAGGCTTTTCGTGTGTATTCAGGATAAGTGAGAATACTGCTGAGTGGCGCGGTGGTAGGTTCTTGTGCTGATGTTGGTGTGACGAGTGGTTCGCAGTGTTTGGGCGTGTTGCCCATGAATTCTGATTCACTGCCAAACATGGCGTAGGTGAAGCGCTCCACGCTTTCTACCACCACGCCATCCGGTTTTTCACGGCGAATTTTTTCGATGATTTTATGAAAACTGGTGTTGCGTGTAGGAACGAGCGTGAAACTGTAGCGGTCGCCCAGATACGCTTGCCAATGACCAATTTCAGAAAAAGAATCACCGAGTACCAACAAATGTTTTTTGTTTGGTGCGCGCGCGGTATTGGATTGGTCGGGAATTTTCTGCTGCGGTGCGCTCCAGCCGTACCAACGCTCAGGGTAGGCGCCCACGCGCGTTAAGTCGCCGCTCAGTGGCTGCGCCCAAATAATCAGCCCAGCACAAAAACCTACCATTAAGCAGACGGCGATGATTACGATGCTGTTGTAAGTTTTCATCATCAAAATTGAAAATAGAGAAATTCGCTGACTTGACCGATATTGACGATGCTGTAACTCAGCACCACGGCCGTGAGCAATGCCAATAGAGGATGCGGTCGCCACTGCCAGCGCGTTTGTCCGCTTACGGCATCTGAAGCGGGTTGAAAACGCGCCATGATTTCCTGTGTATTGGGTGCAAATAAAGCGATGAGGCCGGCAAGCCAAACATAATTCCAGCCATCATCTACATGCTCCAATATAGGGATTACCGTTTCGCCATCGACAGCGGATAGTGTGCCGGTCATGGCTTGCAACACCACCAGTGCATCGTGTGCGGAACTTGCGCGAAAAATCACAAAAGCAAATACCACGCCGAGGGTGGTGAGCAACCAACCCAGTGCGGCTCGTGTGCGCGCCGTTGTCGTTTTGTGGTTACTGGGTGGTGGAAAAAATTCACGAAACACATGATTGATAGTGAGATAAATGCCGTGCAAGCCACCCCAGATAATGAAGGTCCAGCCCGCGCCGTGCCAGAGGCCGCCGAGCAACATAGTGAGCATCAGATTGATGTGGCGGCGCGTTTTGCCTTTGCGATTGCCGCCGAGTGTGATGTAGAGATAGTCGCGCAAAAATTGCGACAGCGTCATGTGCCAGCGGCGCCAGAAATCAATGATGTTGGTGGATTTATACGGCGAATTAAAGTTGAGTGGCAATTTGATGCCAAACAAACGCGATAAACCAATCGCCATATCGGAATAGCCCGAAAAATCAAAATACAGTTGTAAGCAGTAGGCCAGCGCACCCAGCCAAGCCTCTTCTGTCGATAACAGCCCCGGATGTTTGCTCACGGCAAACACAGGGTTCACGAAAGCGGCCAGTGGGTCGGCAATCGCCATTTTTTTGAACATGCCAATGGCGAAAATAGTGAGACCGACAGCGATGTTTTCTTGGCTGATGCGATAGGTTTCTGCGCGCGCAAACTGCGGCATCATTTGTTTGTGGTGCAGGATAGGACCCGCAATCAAATGCGGAAAATAAGTGATAAACAATAAATAGTGTGCAGGGTTGCGCTCTTTCACAATGCCTTTGTGGCAATCCGCTAAATACGCAATTTGGGTAAACGTAAAAAAAGAAATGCCCAGCGGCAAAATAATATCGGGGAGGTTGATGTGAGAACCTGTCAACGCCACCCAGTTGTCGAGAAAGAAATTGGTGTATTTGTAGTGGGCGAGTAAACCTAGATCAAACACCAAACCGATAATCAGCCAAGTTTTTGCACGGCGCAGGGCTTGGTTTTCAATATGGCTGCTGATTTGCTTGCCGATTTGATAGTTCACGGTGATCGACAGCAACAACAGCGGAACGTAATACACATCCCAGTAGCCGTAAAAAAATAGCGAACACAGCGCCAACCAAGCGGCAGCGGCTTCATGACGAAAGCGTGCAGCAATAAAAAAACCTGCCAGTGCGACTGGCAGGAATAACCAGATAAATGGATACGAGTTAAACAGCATGCAGCGTCAGACTACCTGCAAGTGTTCCGTGCGAATTTTTTGTTCCCATATTTGCGGGCCGGTGGTGTGAATGGAAACGCCGTCCACGTCCACCGCCACGGTAACGGGCATGTCTTTGACTTCAAACTCGTAAATCGCCTCCATGCCCAGTTCTGGAAACGCCAACACTTTGGCAGCGGTAATGGCTTTGGAAACGAGATAAGCAGCGCCGCCGACAGCCATTAAATACACAGCTTTGTTGTCTTTGATGGCTTCGATAGCGATGGGGCCGCGCTCGGATTTGCCGATCATGCCGATCAAACCAGTTTTTTCTAGCATGGTGCGCGTGAATTTATCCATGCGCGTCGCGGTGGTGGGGCCGGCAGGACCGACGACTTCGTCGCGTACAGGGTTGACGGGGCCGACGTAGTAAATAAAACGATTGCTGAGATCGACAGGTAATGTTTCACCTTGCGTAATCATTTCCACCATTTTTTTATGCGCGGCATCGCGGCCGGTGAGCATTTTTCCAGAGAGCAGCAACGTTTCGCCGGATTTCCATTCAGCAATATCTGCTTTGGTGAGTGTGTCCAAATTCACGCGGCGTGAGCTGTCGGTGTTCCAAGAAATTTCCGGCCACTCGTCGATAGAGGGTGGTGTTTGCAGCGCAGGGCCGGAGCCATCGAGCACAAAGTGCGCGTGGCGCGTGGCGGCGCAGTTGGGAATGATGCACACGGGCAACGAAGCGGCGTGCGTGGGGTAATCTTTAATTTTCACATCGAGTACGGTTGTCAAACCGCCCAAACCCTGCGCGCCGATACCGAGTTGGTTCACTTTTTCAAACAATTCCAAGCGCAGTTCTTCAATGCGATTTTGTGGGCCGCGCGCCATCAAATCGTAAATGTCGATGTCTTCCATCAATACTTCTTTGGCCAGCACTGCGGCTTTTTCTGCTGTGCCGCCGATGCCGATGCCGAGCATCCCAGGCGGACACCAACCCGCGCCCATCGTCGGCACGGTTTTCAGCACCCAATCCACGATGGAATCTGAGGGGTTGAGCATGGCCATCTTGGCTTTGTTTTCCGAGCCGCCACCTTTGGCGGCAATGTCCACTTCAATCGTGTTGCCCGGCACAAATTGGTAGTGAATCACGGCGGGCGTGTTGTCTTTGGTGTTTTGGCGCTTGCCGGCAGGGTCGGCGAGGATGGAGGCGCGCAGCACATTGTCCGGCTGTAAATACGCGCGGCGCACGCCTTCGTTAATCATGTCATCGACGCTCATGGTGGCATCGTCCCAATGGATGCCCATACCCACTTTGACGAAGACAGTGACGATGCCAGTGTCTTGGCAAATAGGGCGATGCCCCATCGCACACATGCGCGAGTTGATCAGGATTTGCGCGATAGCGTCTTTGGCAGCCGGATTTTGCTCGCGTTCGTAGGCCTTGTGCATGGCATGCACGAAATCGAGGGGATGGAAGTAGGAGATGAACTGCAAGGCGTCGGCCACGCTGGCAATTAAATCTTCTTGGCGAATGGTGGTCATGATGAACTCCGGTACAGGCACGCAAACAAGGCGACCATTCTAGCAGTAGGTGTGTATTTTTTGCCGGTATAATGCCGCCCTTCGCACAGAACCGACAGGATTCCCCGCATGATTATTCAGCCCAAAGTTCGCGGCTTCATCTGCACCAATGCACACCCGAAAGGTTGCGCTGCCAATGTGCAACAGCAAATTGACTATGTGCGTCAGCAGGGAGCGATGACGGGTGGGTCTAAAAATGTTTTGGTGATCGGCGCATCCACTGGCTACGGTTTGGCCTCGCGCATTACGGCGGCGTTCGCTTGCGGTGCAAAAACGCTGGGTATCTTTTTTGAAAAAGAACCAGACGAAAAACGCACAGGCACAGCGGGTTGGTATAACTCCGCCGCTTTTCATCAGGCGGCCACGCAAGCCGGTTTGTATGCCAAACACATCAACGGTGATGCGTTTTCCGATGAAATCAAACAAAAAACGATTGATACCATCAAAGTCGATATGGGCAAGGTGGATTTGGTGATTTACAGCTTGGCATCGCCGCGCCGTCAGCA
>CAZHQZ010000022.1:11036-14866 GCA_964534675.1 uncultured Pseudomonadales bacterium
CATGAAGGTTGTATCGAACAGATTTATCGTTTGTTTCACGATGAATTGTTCAACGCTGCGCGCCAGTTAGATGCCGAAGGGCGCCTGCGTGTGGATGACAAAGAATTGCGTCCAGAAGTGCAGGATGCTGTTGCGGCATTGTGGACGGTGGTGACCACTGAAAACCTGTATCAATTGACAGATTTCCAAGGCTACAAAGACGAGTTTCTCAAGTTGTTTGGCTTCGGTTTTGCCAGCGTTAATTACGATGAAGACTTGAGCCCCGTGGTGGAGCTGCCGCTGGTCTGAGGTATGAGCGCCGTCCGATCCGGTGAATTGGTGCGGCTGTCGCCTCTGGTGCGGCGGTTGACGGCGAATAATCCGGGCGCTATGACGGGTGCTGGCACCAACTGTTATTTGATTGGTGTTCATGAATTGGCGATTCTTGATCCGGGGCCGGCTGACCTCGTGCATATCGAGGCGATTTTGGCGGCCGTCGGTGCGGCCGCGGTGCGTTGGATCGTTGTTACTCATACGCATCCCGATCACTCGCCGGCGGCGGTGCACTTGGCAAATGAGACAGGTGCGGAGCTGGTGGGCGCGGTGCTGGAGCAAGACTCGCATCAAGACGCCAGCTTTACTGTCGCGCGCAATATTCTGCACGGCGATATGATTCTGGGCGCAGGTTTTACGCTGGAGGCCATTGCCACGCCAGGGCATGTCGCTAACCATTTTTGTTACTTATTAAGAGAAGAAGGCGCGCTGTTTACTGGGGATCACATCATGGAGGGGTCCACGGTGGTGATTGTGCCGCCGGGTGGCGACATGGCAGATTATCTGCACTCCTTGGCGCTGCTGAAGCAATATCCGCTGCGCAGCTTGCTGCCCGGACACGGCGATGTGATGCGCGAACCTTGGGCGGTGATTGATGGGCTGATCGCCCACCGTTTGCGGCGGGAGCAGAAAGTAATCGACGTATTGCGCGTGCTGGGAAACGGCACGATCGGCGAGATCACACCGGCGGTGTATGACGATGTGGATGCCAGCCTGCATTGGTTGGCGGAAATATCCTTGTGGGCGCATTTGCTGAAGTTAGATAAAGAAGGGCGTGCGCAGCGCGAAGGAGATTTTGGGCAGCAAGTATTCAATGCCCAGCGTTGGTATTGGGTGGCAGAAAATACCGATTTAGTGCTTGAAAACGGGGAGGCTGCTCACTACAATTCGCCCCCCAAATCCCCAGCCACTGACCAAGAGCAGTAAAGAAATGAAGACGATCAGCGCCAATGCGCAGACAGCACAACACGACTGGTATGTAGTGGATGCCAACAATCTGGTTCTCGGCCGCTTGGCGGCAGAGCTGGCTCGCCGCTTGCGCGGCAAGCACAAGCCTGAGTTCACCCCGCATTGCGATACAGGTGACTACATCGTGGTCGTCAACGCAGAAAAAGTGCGTGTGACCGGAGCCAAGAGCAAAGACAAGGTGTATTACAGCCACAGCAACTTCCCCGGCGGCTTGAAAGAGATCACTTTTGAAAAGTTGATCGATCGCGCGCCTGAGCGTGCTATTGAACTGGCTGTAAAAGGAATGTTGCCGCGCGGACCACTGGGTCGCGCAATGTTCAAAAAACTCAAAGTTTATGCTGGCACTGAACACCCGCACGGTGCGCAGCAGCCACAAGCACTTTCACTGTAAGAGGCGTTTATGGCAGTGCAGCAGGCAGTAAAACAGAACTACGGAACCGGTCGCCGCAAAACGGCAACAGCGCGTGTTTTCATTAAAGCGGGCAGCGGTAACATCGTGATTAACGATCGCACGCTGGAAAATTATTTTGGTCGCGAAGTGGCGCGCATGATCGTGCGTCAGCCTCTGGTGTTGACGGGTTTGGATCAGAAGTTGGATCTGAAAATTACCGTTGCAGGCGGCGGCAGCTTCGGTCAAGCCGGCGCGATTCGCCACGGTATCACGCGCGCGCTGATGGAGTACGACGAGAGCTTGCGCGGTGCATTGCGTGAAGCGGGTTATGTCACGCGCGACTCGCGTGAAGTGGAGCGTAAGAAAGTGGGCTTGCGCAAAGCGCGTAAGCGTCCTCAGTACTCCAAGCGCTAATATTTTTTGTGCTGTCATTGCGCCCGAATCTCGTCAGCGGTTCGGGCGTTTTTGTTTTCGGGCAAGGCGCAAGTTTGTGGTTTATCAAACGATGTTTTCTTGCCTTGAGCGGTCAGTCTGGCATAATACCGCCCGACTTTTTCTGGTCATTTTTAACCTCGAAGGCTCTGTATTTTGCAGAGACGCGTCTAGCAGTGATGGGAGAAAAGCGTCATGAGTAATGACGGTGTAAACCACGCGCGCCGCCGCTTCCTTACCGTTGCCACCACTGGTGTTGGCGTTGCTGGAGCTGGCTTTGTCGCTACCCCTTTTGTCGGATCTTGGAATCCTAGTGCCAAAGCCAAATCGGCGGGCGCACCAGTCAAGGCAAATATCAGCAAAATTGAAGATGGGCAGATGGCTACTTTCGAGTGGCAAGGCAAGCCTGTCTACGTTGTGCGCCGTACGCCGACGATGGTGTCCAATCTGGCCAAAATGGACAGCCATTTAAAAGATCCCAATTCGCTCAAATCCGAGCAGCCAGCCTACTGTAAAAATGAACACCGCTCGATCAAAGATGCGGTATTTGTGGTGGTGGGTATTTGCACGCACTTAGGGTGTGCTCCGAAGTTTCGCCCAGAAGTGGCACCGGAAGATTTGGGCAAAGACTGGGTGGGTGGGTTTTTCTGCCCCTGCCACGGTTCTAAGTTTGACCTCGCAGGTCGTGTGCTGCAAAACGTGCCTGCGCCAGCTAACTTGACTGTTCCTGCTTATCGCTTTGATAGCGATAGCGTGATTGTGATTGGTGAAGACCAGAAGGGGGCGGCATGACATCTTGGCTGATCGGTTTGCGGGATTGGGTAGATGCGCGTCTGCCTATCATGCGTGCGTGGAATACCCACATGGGTCAGTACTACGCACCAAAGAATTTTAACTTTTGGTATTTCTTCGGCGTACTGTCGCTGTTGGTGTTGGTCAATCAATTGCTGACAGGGATTTGGTTGACGATGTCTTACACGCCAACCGCAGAAGGCGCGTTTGCTTCCGTGGAATACATCATGCGTGATGTCGATTACGGTTGGATTATTCGCTACATGCACTCCACTGGTGCTTCTGCGTTTTTCGCCGTGGTATATCTGCACATGTTTCGTGGGTTGCTGTACGGATCTTACAAAAAGCCGCGCGAATTGGTGTGGCTGTTCGGCATGTTGATTTACCTCTGCTTGATGGCAGAAGGGTTTATGGGCTACGTGCTGCCTTGGGGGCAAATGTCTTACTGGGGTGCGCAGGTTATCGTTTCTCTGTTTGGCGCGATCCCTGTGGTTGGCGATAGCTTGGTGCAGTGGGTGCGCGGCGACTTTTTGATCTCTGGCATCACACTCAACCGCTTCTTTGCCTTGCATGTGGTGGCGATTCCGTTGATTTTGGTAATGCTAGTAGTGCTGCACTTGTTGGCGCTACATGAAGTGGGTTCTAACAATCCCGACGGCATTGAAATCAAGAAAAAGAAAGGCGCTAATGGCAAACCTTTGGATGGCATTCCTTTCCATCCTTACTACACCGTGCATGATTTGGTGGGCATTGCAGTTTTCTTGTTTGTGTTCTGCTTTATCTTGTTTTTCATGCCTGAAATGGGTGGTTATTTTCTTGAGCACGCCAACTTTGAAATGGCAAACAACTTGAAAACACCGCCGCATATTGCACCGGTTTGGTACTACACGCCGTTTTACGCCATGTTGCGTGCCACAACTTTGGAATTTTTTGG
>CAZHQZ010000023.1:0-7977 GCA_964534675.1 uncultured Pseudomonadales bacterium
TGCTGGAGGATGTCGTGCTGAACCCCGATCACGTTGCCGAATACCTGCGCCAGCACCCCGATTTTTTTATTGACTACGAAAATCTGCTGTCGGATCTCGCCCTGCCGCACCACACGGGAGAGCACGCCATTTCGCTGGTGGAGCGTCAAGTGAGTGTGTTGCGCACGCGCAATCGCGATGTGCGGCAGCGGTTAAATCGCTTGTTGGAAGTGGCGCGAGAAAATGATCGCCTGTTCCAAAAAACGCAGAAGCTGGTGCTGGCTGTCTTGGAGCAGCGCACAGCAGAGGAGATCGTAGACGCGGTGGAATCCAGCCTGCGCGACGACTACCAAGTGGACACCTGTCGCCTCCTGCTGTTAAACAGCGTCGAACCGCAGGAGGCCGAGCAGCATATCGGCGCGCTGCTCACCAACCGCCAGCCACTGTGCGGGCATTTGCGCCCACAGGAAACAGCGTTCTTGTTTGCGCAGGCCTCGCAGCCCGTGCGCTCGGCAGCGGTAGTGGCCATTGCACGCCCGCATGCCGCAGCAGAAGAACAACCACTGGCGATATTGGCCATTGGCAGCTTCGATGCCGAGCACTACCAAGCGGGCATGGGTACGCTGTTTTTGAGTTACATCGCCGAAGTATTGTCGCGAACTTTGGCGCGCTGCGATGCAGGCGGATATTGAGCAGTACCTGCAATACCTCGCCGGCGAACGTCGGTTGTCGCCGCACACACTCGCCGCTTACGGTCGTGATTTAGCGCTGCTGCAAACACACGCGCAACAACAGGCTATTGCCGATTTAACGCAGTGGCGCGAATTCCACATTCGCCAGTTGGTTGCCGCGCTGCATCACCAAGGTTTGTCGGGGCGCAGCTTGCAGCGCTTGCTCTCGGCGTGGCGACAATTTTTTGCCTGGCTCGGTCGGCGGCGTTTAGTGAGCAGCAATCCCGTTGCCGCCGTGCGCGCGCCTAAAAGCGCCAGAAAATTGCCAAAAACCTTAGATGTCGATCAAATGAGTCGTTTGCTGCATATCGACGATGACAGTTGGTTGGCGCGCCGCGATCACGCCATGTTTGAATTGTTTTATTCCTCAGGTTTACGTTTGTCAGAGTTAGCGAACTTGGATTTATCGGCGATGGATTTGCGTGAAGGTTTGGTGCGCGTCACCGGCAAAGGCGGCAAAGTGCGCGTACTGCCGGTGGGCAAAACAGCTCTTGCCGTGCTGCAACAGTGGTTGCATGTGCGCAGTAAAAACCTTGCAGAAGGCAGTGTGCAAGCGGCGCTGTTTATCAATCAAAAAGGACAGCGTTTAGGTGTGCGTGCGATTCAACTGCGCTTAAAACATTACAGCATCAAACAGGGCATGGATGAGCCGGTGCATCCGCATATGTTGCGCCACGCGTTTGCCAGCCATATGTTGGAATCCAGTGGCGATTTGCGCGCCGTACAAGAGCTGCTCGGCCACGCCAGCATTTCCACCACACAAATCTACACGCATTTGGATTTTCAACATTTAGCCCATGTGTACGATGCGGCGCACCCGCGTGCGCGCAAACGTTCACGCCCCGATCATGCCGAATAAAATCGCTCACAAACTCAAGCTGATTACACTGGATCTCGACCACACACTGTGGAACCCTGATGCCGCTTTGCAGCGCGCAGAAACAGCCAGCTATCAATGGTTAGCAGAGCAAGCGCCAAAGTTTGCGCAGGCATTTACGCCGGAGCATTTTTTTGCACTGCGTAAACAGGTGTGGGAGCAAACACCCGCGCTGCGCTATCGCGTGAGTGAAATGCGCCGCATAGCAACGCAGCAGGCTTTGCAAGCTGTTGGCGTGAGCGAGCAAGAATCTATTGCCTTATCCCATGCAGCGTTTGATATTTTTTGGACTTTGCGCCAGCAAGTGGATTTGTTTGATGAAACTGCCGATCTGTTGCAAACACTGGCGCAGCACTACATGGTGGGCGCGATCAGCAATGGCAATGCCTGCTTAAAAACGATCGGCTTAGAACAGTTTTTTCAGTTTCATTTGGCGGCCGATCATTTTCCACAGGGCAAGCCCGCGCCAGATATGTTTGTGGCTGCTTTGCAGCGCGCAGGTGTTGCAGCGCACGAGGCACTGCACATCGGAGATCACCCGCAAGATGACATACAAGGTGCGCAAGCCGTGGGTATGAAAACGCTGTGGGTAAACTTGGATAAAAAACCGTGGCCGGATGCGATTGCGCCGCCGGATTTTACGGTGACGACGCTGGCGCAGATTGTTCCGCTGTTGACATAATTTGTGCCACCAACGCGCCAAAAAAACTACGACACTTGTTGTTAGATGTGATACCAAACAAATGCGTGACGGCGGATAAACATTGGGTTGTATTTTCGCTCACTGGATCAGTGTGATGATTGTAAAGAGCCGCGCCTTGCTCTGCTATCATGCCTCCTGTCTTTCTTGTTGGATGTAGACGCTTGTGAACGCAAAGACACCTCGCTTGCGCATTGCCACTCGCCAAAGCCCGCTTGCACTATGGCAGGCGGAATATGTCAAACGCGAATTGGAACATCACCACCCCGGTCTTGCAGTGGATCTGCTGAAGTTCACCACGCGCGGCGATCGCATACTCGACACGCCGCTGGCAAAAATTGGCGGCAAAGGATTGTTTGTCAAAGAGTTGGAACAGGCCTTGCTGGCGGGTGACGCAGACATCGCTGTGCACTCGATGAAAGATGTGCCGATGGCTTTTCCCGAAGGTTTGGCGCTGGGGGTGATCTGCCCGCGAGAGACACCGTTCGATGCCTTTGTCAGTCCGCAGTACGCCAGCTTTGCCGAGCTGCCGCTGGAGGCGGTGGTCGGCACGTCCAGCTTGCGTCGCCAATGCCAGTTGCGCCGCGCGCGCCCTGATCTGCAACTGCGCGACTTGCGCGGCAATGTCGGCACACGGTTGGGCAAACTGGATGCCGGCGAGTACGATGCCATTATTCTGGCGGCAGCAGGCTTGCGGCGTTTGGGTTTGGGCGAGCGCATCCGTGAATTGTTGCCGCCGGAAATCAGCTTGCCCGCCGGTGGGCAGGGTGCGGTCGGTATCGAACTGCGCTGCAACGACGATGTGACAGCCGCTCTGCTGCACCCGCTGGCCTGCATCAGCACTACGCACCGCGTCAGCGCCGAGCGCGCGCTCAATCGCCGTTTGCACGGCGGCTGCCAAGTGCCGATTGCCTGCTATGCCATTGAGGATAACGGCGTGCTGTGGCTGCGCGGTTTGGTGGGCAGCGTCGATGGTCGGGAAATACTGACTGCCGAAGCGCGCGCGCCGGTGACCGATGCCGAAGCGCTGGGTATTCATGTGGCGGAATTGCTGCTGGCGCAGGGGGCAGACCGCCTGTTGCAGGCGGTTTACGACGAGCACGGTGACGATGACTGAAACGAGCGGCGCGCTGGCGGGGCTGTCGGTGGCCGTCACGCGCCCTGCGCAGCAAGGCGATGCTCTCGTGGCGCAGTTGCGCGCTTATGGTGCTGTAGTCACGGCTATTCCGCTGCTCGCTATCGAGCCACTGGATGACGCCGTCGCGCAGGAAAAAGTGCGACTCTGCCTGCACTCACTGACAACTGTCGACGTGGCTATTTTTGTAAGCCGCAATGCAGCCGAACAGTTGTTGCAGGCACTGGCGACGCACGCCGCCACATGGTCGCCCAGTATCACCACCATCGCCGTGGGCAGCCCAACGGCGCAATTTCTCAACGCGCATGGCATCGCCGCAATCAGCCCCGTACGCATGGACAGCGAGGGCATGCTCGCGCTGCCCACCCTGCAAACAGCACAGGGCAAACGCTGCGTGATTTTTCGTGGGCAAGGCGGACGCGAAACCACGGCGCAAACTTTGCGCGCGCGCGGTGCAACAGTGGATTACTGCGAGCTGTACCGCCGCGTACTGCCGCCAGCAGCAGCAGCGGCGTGGGCGCAGTGGATGAGCGATGATGCCGTGCCGCGCTGGGTGTGCATCAACAGCGTAGAGACTTTAAATCATTTATTGGCTGTCGATTCCTATGCCGCTACGCGTGCTAACCTCACGCTGGTGGTGCCGGGCGCGCGCGTAACCGAGCAAGCGCGCCGCGCCGGTTTTTTACACGTTCACACAGCACTTGATGCCACCGATCAGCAAATGTTTCAAACGATTATTCACGGATGTCACGCATGACAGAAACTATCGCCACCGAAAAAAAACGCAGCAACACTTGGGCACTGTACGGCGTTTTGTGCCTGTTGTTTTTATTGAATATAGCGACCGTTGTCGGCGGCGTGTGGCTGTGGCAACAACTGAGCGTGAGCGATCACGCGCGCGAGCTCACCCAACAAGCGCTCACCGAGCAGACAGGAAAGTCAGCGGCATTGCAATCGACATTGGATAAACAAGAGGCTGATGCAAAACAGTTTCGCCAAAAAGTCACGGATATTTTGCGCGACAACAGTGAAAAATTGCGCGGCTTGGATCGCATAGACACCAGTTACTGGCGCTTGGCAGAAGCGGAGTTTTTGTTGAAGCAGGCGCATCAGCGTTTATTCATTACGCACGATGCTGACACCGCCGATTTGCTGTTGGCTTCAGCAGAAGGTGCCATCATGCAGCAAAAAGATCCGGGGCTACTGCCTGTGCGCAGTGCGATTGCCAAAGACCGCGCGGCGCTGAAAAATGTACCGCGCGTGGATCGCGATGGCATTTATTTGCGTTTGCAAGCGCTGTCATCGCAAGTGGGCATGCTCACCAGCGACAACCGTTTTTTACAGGCGGATGACGACACGGCTGACGACAGCAATACCACAGAAAAAAGTTACGCCGATGTATTGTGGGAACGTTTGTTGTCGATTATTCGCGTGCGCCACTACGATCAACCGGTTGAACCTTTATTGCCGCCGGAACAACAATTGTATTTCTCACAAAACTTGCAGTTGGCACTGCTGCAATCGCAGTTGGGTTTATTGCAATCACAGCAGGAAACCTATGCCAGTAACTTGGCGCGCGCACATGCGTGGGTGAGTCAGTACTGTCAAACCAGTGACCCCGTTGTGACGGAATGGCTCAATGAAGCGCAAGCCCTGATGCGCATAGAAATTGCACCGCCGATGCCGGATGTGTCGGACTCTTTATTGATTGTGCAAAAATTGATTGAGCAGCGCGCCGATGAAATTCGCAAAGCCTTGATGTTGGGCGACGATGACGCTGCCGACGACAACGCACAGGAGACGCCTTGATGCGCCGCTGGATACTGCTGTTTGTCGCCGGCTTGGTCGGCTTACCTTTGCTGTTGCGCGTAATTGCCTTGGATGACAGTTTTGTGGTGTTGGTGTTTGGTCAAACCACGGTAGAAATGCCGCTGTGGTTTGTCGTCGCAGCCATGTTGTTGGCAGCCGTTGCCTGTTACTACGCCACGCGTTTTTTTATGGCCGTGTTTTTTACACCGCGCCGCATCAATCGCTGGATGAATCGCCGCAATCAACGCAAAGTGCAAGACCTCACTTTGAACGGCTACTTGTCGCTATTGGAGGGCAGTTGGAGTGCTGCCAGTCGTGATTTACAAAAAGCGGCTGATAAGTCCGATAACGCCGTACTCAATTATTTGCTGGCCGCCAAAGCGCGCATTGAAAATAACGATTTGCCGGCGGCGGAAATGCTGTTGCGCAAAGCGGAAGAAACCCTGCCGGAGGCGCGCACGCCGATCAGCGTGTACCAAGCGCAGTTGTTGCAGCAAATTGGTGTGCCCGAAAAAGCGCACGAGATTTTAGAAACACTGGCGGCGGAAAATCCGCGCCACGCGCATATTCAAAAATTGCTGGTGGACAGCTACCGCCAGCGCGGCGACACCGAAACGGTATTGCAAATACTCAGTCGTCAGCACCGACAAAAGCCGCTGCAAGATGTCTCCATGATTAGCGAATTGTGTCGGCTGCAAATTTCTCACGGCAATGGCGCGGCGGCAGAAGAACTGCTGCGCAAAAAATTGGCGAAGCAGTGGCTGCCGGAGTGGGTAACGCTGTACGGTCAAGCAGCGAGCAGTGACGGCATACAGCAATTGCAAACGGCAGAGAAATGGCTGAAAGACTACCCGCGCGAGGCTGCGCTGCATTTGGCACTAGCGCATATCTGTCAGCGCAACCACTTGTGGGCGAAAGCGCGCGATTACTATGAAAGCTATTTGCAAATGCAAAAAGATGAAGCGGCCGCCAAGGAACTTGTGCAGTTATTGCAAGCCTTAGGGGAGAGAGAGAAAGCGCAGCAGTGGTTGCAAAAAATTGCTGCGCATCACGTTCACGCGCTGCCCCTGCCACCAACTTGAGAAACTCGTTATGCGCTGTGCCTTGTTGAATCACCCTGTTTGCCGCACGCTATTTTCTGTGCGCGGTTTGTTTTTATGGATGGCTGCCACCAGCACTGCTTTAATTTTATTTGCGCTGTACTTGCAACATTTTTTGGGCGAACACCCCTGCCCGCTGTGCATCACACAGCGCATTTTTGTCATGCTCATTGGTGTGTTGGCGCTGTTGGCCGCTGTGCACAACCCTGCGCAACTCGGTCGCCGTGTGTGGAGCGCGCTGATTGTTTTGGCGGCTATCGGCGGCGGTATCGTCGCAGGGCGGCATGTGTGGATACAGCATTTGCCCGACGAACAAGTGCCCGTTTGCGGCCCAGATATTGTGTATATGTTTCAAAATTTTCCGCTGCAAAAAGCCATTCATTTGCTGTTTAACGGCGATGGCAACTGCCACGAAATCGGCTGGACGTTTTTAACGCTGAGCATTCCCGAATGGACGCTGATGGCCTTCGCCGGTTTTGCCGTGGCGGCAGTGGTGCAGTGGATGCGCAGGGGTTGATGAGCGGCGCCATTATTCCGGCAAGTTCAACCTCCGAATTCCACCAGAGTTGCACGAGCAATTGGCGATTGCAGCACAGGTTGCAGGAAAAAGTGTCAACACCTTGGCACAAGAAGCGTTAAAACAAATGGTTTCGCGTGTCGGTTAACATGTCGCTCTTGGACGCATAAAAAAACCGGCAGTGCCGGTTTTTTTATTGCTGAAAATTGTGCCGAGAAATCAATTTTTCTTGGCAGCAGCTTCGGCAGGTTTGGCTGCTTCAGGCGCCGCTTCCAGTGTTTGGCTATCAACTGCTTTCACTTTTTGATCGGCTTCAGGCGCACCAATTTTTTGCAGTGTGATTTCAAAAATCAGCGTTGCGTTAGGGCCGATGTCACCGCCGGTGCCGCCAGTGCCGTAAGCCAAACCAGCAGGAATCACTACGCGCCATTTCGAGCCGACAGGCATTAGTTGCAGCACTTCAGACCAGCCGGGGATCACGGCGTTCACAGCAAAAGTTGCCGGCTCACCGCGTTTGATCGAGCTGTCGAACTCTTTGCCGTCAATCAGCGTGCCAACGTAGTCAACGGTTACGGTGTCAGTGGCTTTGGGTTTTTCACCTTTGCCTTCGGTCAGCACTTCGTACTGCACGCCGCTCTTAGTGGTAGTCACGCCCGCTTTTTTGCCGTTTTCCGCTAAGAATTTTTCGCCTTCTTCTTTATTCTTTTTGCCTTCGGCTTCTAATTTGGCCTGCTCAGCTTTTTGTGCTTCTTGCATTTTTTTCTGCATGTCTGCTTGGAAGGCGGCCATCGCTTGCTGCATTTCTTCTTTGGTCAATTTCGGTTCGCTGCCGTCGATAGCGGTTTTCATGCCGGCGACGAAGCTGGCATCATCCAAAGGCACATGATTGGCTTTGAATTGGCTGCCGATATTCATGCCGAGGATGTAGCTGACTTTTTGATCCTGCGTCATGGTGCTGGCGGCAGCAGGTTTAGCAGCATCGGTGGCGGGCGCGGCTGCTTTGTCATCCTTGCAGGCGCTCAATGTCATCAAGCTGGTGGCGGCAACAGTAGCAATGGCCAAAGTGCGAATTTTCATCGAAGGATTCCCTTTGAGAGTTGGCGAATGAGTCGCGGATCATACCGCGCAC
>CAZHQZ010000023.1:8077-14796 GCA_964534675.1 uncultured Pseudomonadales bacterium
ATCTGGATTACGACAAAGGCGAAGCGCATGCCACGGTTACGCTGGGCTGGGCGTTTGAAGGACCGCCGAAATGCGTACACGGCGGCTGGGTGGCGGCGTTGTTTGATGAGTTTCTCGGCTGCGCGCAGTTGTTGTCTGGCGCGACCGGCGCGACCGGCAATCTCAATGTGCGCTACAAACGCCCCACACCGCTGAACAAGGAACTCTCACTGTTTGCTCGAGTCAAGGAAGTGCACGGGCGCAAAATCACGATGGAAGGGACAATCAGTGCAGACGGTCATGTCACCGCCAGTTGTGAAGGACTTTTCATCAGTTTTGCTGAAGGGGTGTTGAATTTGGCTGAGCGCAAATTGGTCGTTGATTGAAAAAAGAGTTATGGTGGTTTCTCACAACGAGGGCAAACACATGATGTGCAAACAACTACTCATCAGCAGTGCCGTTGTCGGTGCTTTATTGTTAGGTTCACTGCCCGCACAAGCGGACGATTACAAAATTGATGAAGCGCACAGCTTTATTCAATTTCGCACCAAACACATCGGCTTTAGTTGGCTGTACGGGCGTTTTAATGTGATTGGCGGCACATTCACTTATGACCCTGCGCAACCTAGCAATAACCGTCTTGCCATCACGGTGGATGCTGACAGCATCAACACCAATAACGATTTGCGCGACGAGCATTTGCAAGAAAAATATTTGCACACTGACAAAGCGCCAAAAGCCAGTTTTACCAGCACTGCCTATAAAGGTGATGCCAACAATGGCGTGGTGACGGGTGAATTGACACTGAACAACACCACCAAAA
The DNA here is from genome assembly GCA_964534675.1 of uncultured Pseudomonadales bacterium. Classification (GTDB taxonomy): domain Bacteria; phylum Pseudomonadota; class Gammaproteobacteria; order Pseudomonadales; family UBA7239; genus UBA7239. The sequence continues at coordinate 8,880 of CAZHQZ010000023.1, forward strand.
CCGTCACCATTCCGGTTAAAAAAATAGGCGAAGGCAATGACCCTTGGGGCGGCTACCGCGTCGGTTTTGAAGGCGCGTTGACGATTGATACGCGCGATTACGGTTACAACTACCAGTTGGGCGATCAATCCTATGCAGTGGAATTGCAGTTGGGTGTGGAAGGCGTGCGCACTAGCGGCAAACCAGCAAAAAGTTAACACGGATTCATTAGAAAACTAAGGAAGTATAAAGATGCAAAACGGCGGCGTGGTCACGAGGTATCCTGCAACTATTCGCTGGTTGCATCGCATCATTGCGGTGTTGATGATTTTTATGATCGCACTTGGCTGGTATCTGTCTGAGATCGAATATGAAAATCCGGGCTACAACGTGTTGCGTCAACTACATCGCACCATTGGGCTTTCTTTATTTCCTCTCGGCTTGGCGCATTTGTGGGCTTACGCGTATTTGCCGCGCCCCAATTTTTCTGCGCATTTACAACCATGGGAAAAAACGCTGGCCAAACTCGCGCACTTTTTTCTGTTGTATGTGGTGATCGCCATTCCGGTGGCGGGTTATTTGATGTCGGGCGATCAGCTACATATTCTCGGCGACATCAAAGTGCCGCAGTTGTTGGAATTGAAAAAAGGTCTGCGCAAAACCTTGTTTGGTGTGCATGAAACACTGGCATGGACGGCGGCCTTTGTTATCGGCCTACATGTGGCTGGCGCATTGAAACATCACTTCATCGACAAGGACGACACGCTGCGCAAGATGTTGTAATCGCGGCGCTAATGCGGTGTGTGTTGCGCTAGCGCCCACGCCACATGCTCGCGCACCAGTGCCGATTCGTGTTCACGCCGGCTGTTGAGTGCAAAAATAATCTCTGGTGTGGTGCGCGCATTGCCCAGCGCCACGGCAATGTTGCGCAACCAGCCCTCATAGCCGATGCGGCGCAGTGCGGAGCCAGCGGTTTTTTCTAAATATTCTTCTTCACTCCACGCAAATAATGCCGTGAGTTGCACATCATCTAAATTGTGCTTGGGTATAAACACTTCTTGCTCGGTGCGCTGCGCAAATTTATTCCACGGGCACACCGCCTGACAGTCATCGCAACCAAAAATGCGGTTGCCGATTGGTTTACGCAGGGCGAGTGGAATGCTGCCGCGCAGTTCAATGGTGAGATAAGAAATGCAGCGATTGGCGTCCAATTGCTGCGGCGCAACAAAAGCCTGCGTGGGGCAGAGATCTAAACACGCGCTGCAAGTGCCGCAGTGGGTGGTTTCTTGCGGCGCGGTTAAGGGCAGCGGTAAATCGGTGAGAATTTCGCCGAGAAAAAAATACGAGCCCGCTTGCGAGTTAATCAGCATGGTGTTTTTGCCTATCCAACCCAAGCCGGATTTTTGTGCAAACGCGCGTTCGAGCACTGGCGCGCTGTCTACCACGGCGCGGTGCGTGTGCGCGGCCTGCGTTTCAATTTTTTGCGCCAGTAGCGCGAGGCGTTTGCGCATCCATTTGTGGTAATCGCGCCCCAAGGCGTAGCGCGCAATGTACGCGCCGCCATCCGCATTCACTTTGGCGATGAGATTGCTGTCTTGGTCGGATAAATAATCCATGCGCACAGAAATCACGCGCAGTGCGCCGGCATGCAATTGTTCTGGATGCTCGCGCAACGCGGCGTGTTGCTGCATCCAGTGCATATCCGCGTGATAGCCGTTTTGCAGCCAGCGCTGTAAATATTGCGCGTGTTTGCCGACGTCAATATCGCTGACGCCGACCTGCTGAAAACCTAGCTCGCGCGCCCACTGCTGTAACTGGGTGAGCAACTCGGCGTTATGCATAGCGCGAGAAAAACACGCGAAAACTCAGCGCAGGTTTAGCACGTCCTGCATGTCATACAGGCCGGCTTTTTGAGTGGGCAACCACTGCGCGGCGCGCACGGCACCGCGTGCAAAACTCATGCGCGAACTCGCTTTGTGGGTAATTTCGACGCGCTCGCCGTCGGCGGCAAACAGTACCGTGTGGTCGCCGACTATGTCGCCGGCGCGCACGGTGGCAAAACCAATGGTGTCGTGCGCCCGTGCACCGGTTTGTCCTTCGCGCCCGTACACAGCGACTTTGTCCAAATCGCGCCCTAGCGCCTGCGCCACCACTTCGCCCATGCGCAGCGCCGTGCCGGAAGGTGCATCCACTTTGTGACGGTGATGCGCTTCGTACACTTCAATATCCACTTCATCGCCCAGTACGCGCGCCGCGGTGTCGAGCAATTTGAAACAGAGGTTCACGCCGATGCTGTAATTCGACGCAATCACCGCGCCGGTTTTTTCTGCCAGCGTCAGCAAAAGTTTTTTCTGTTCTGCATTAAAACCCGTTGTGCCAATCACCATTTTTTTGCCGTGCGCCGCACAGGCTTCGATGTTGGCGAGCGTGGCAACCGGCGCAGTGAAATCAATCAACACATCAAACTGATCGATCACGCTGGCGATACTGCCGACCACGGCAACACCGTTGCGGCCGATGCCCGCCAGCTCGCCGGCGTCTGCGCCGATCAATGAACTTTCTGCGCGCTCAATCGCTGCGCTTAACACCGCGTGCGGTGCCGCCGCTTGCACGGCTTCGATCAGCGTTTTGCCCATGCGACCTGCAGCGCCAGTGACAGCAATGCGCACGGGAGTAGACGATGTAGTCATGAGATTTCCTGCCAATTTGCGAGTGGCGCATGGTAGCAGTTCCCACTGCGTTTCTGTTCATAGACGCGGCCATTCGGTAACATCCTCGGCACGGCACTGTGACGGAATCTACCGTGTACCTCTCGCGCTCCATCATGTTGATGATTATGGCGGCCTATGTGTTCTCGCCTTCGCTGTTCAGTTGGATGATTGATCCCGCTGGTGTGTGGTATCGCCCTTATCTCATCTGGATGGGTTTGGTGGTGGTGGCGTTTTTATTGCAGCCGCGCGCCAGCGACGGCGAAGAAGAGCTATAGCGCATGCTGGCCTTGAGCGAAGATCAAATCCTCTTACTCGGCAGTTGCGCGTATTTTGGTGTGCTGTTTTTGGTGGCGTGGCTAACAGATCGCACCACCCTGCCGCGCGCACTCACCGACAGCCCGCTGCTGCACATGCTGGCGCTGGGTGTGTTGGTCAGTGCTTGGGGTTTTTACGGCGTGGTTGATTTGTTCAATCAGTACGGCTACGGCGCACTGTCTTACTACATGGGTGCGGGCGGCTTATTTTTGTTCGCGCCGCAAATTTTGATGCCCCTGCTGCGCCTCACGCGCGCCTATCAACTCAATTCCTTGGCGGATTTACTGGTGTTTCGCTATCGCAGCCCGTTTGTGGGCGTGATGGCCACCGGCTGCATGTTGTTGTGCGCGCTGCCCCTGTTGGCGCTGCAAATACAGGCGGTGGCGGACACAGCGCTCATCATCAGCTATCGCCCAGAGCCCCCAATGGCGACGCGGCAAAACTTGTTCGCGCTGCACGATCGCTTGGCCTGGCTGTTTTGTATCGCCACTATTTTGTTCGCCGGTTTGTTCGGCGCGAAGCGCGAGCGCCATCGCGGTTTGATTGTGGTGATGGCCTTGGAATCGCTGATTAAATTAGTTGCCTTGTGTGCTGTGGGTTTCTTTGCCTTGCACACGGTGTTTGGTGGCTTCGACGGTTTGGAAAAGTGGCTGTCACTGCACCCTGAACAACTGGAAACGCTGTACCACCCCACGGCGAACAGCTCCTCGCACATGTTGGTGACGCTGTTTTTTTCCACCGCCATCGTGCTGCCGCATATGTTCCATGTCGGGCTGGCAGAGAACACGCGTCTGCACACCCTGCGCTTGGCGAGCTGGGGTATGCCGCTGTACCTGCTGTGCTTGAGCCTGCCGGTGCTGCCGATTTTATGGGCAGGCTTTGAGTTGGGTACGGCTGTCACACCGGAGTATTTTGTGCTCGGTGTGCCGCTGGCGGCTGGGCATATCAGTTTGTCAGCACTTGCCTACCTCGGCGGCTTGGCGGCGGCGGTGGGTACGACGGTGGTGATGGCGATTGCTTTAGCGACCATGTGTTTGAACCACTGGCTGCTGCCGCTGCTGCACGGCGTGTTTGGCGGCATGGTCGATTTGTACGGCTTGATTACTTGGCTGCGCCGCAGCCTGATCGCGCTCATCATCATCGGCGGCTATCTGTTCTACCGCGCGCTGGATATTGGGCAGACGCTGACCGATCTCGCCATCTTGTCCTTTATCGGCAGCTTGCAGTTTTTGCCCGGTGCCTTTGCCGTGCTGTACAGCCCGCGCGCCAATCGCCAAGGTTTGGTGGCGGGCTTGTGCGCGGGTATGCTGGTGTGGGTGGGCTGCTTACTGTTGCCCACCCTGTTGGGCTGGCGCTTGCTGTTATTGCCTTGGGACATCGCACTGCGCCTCGGCGTTGAGAACTGGAGCCAACTGGCGGCGCTGTCGTTTGGTGCCAATATCGCACTGTTCGTCTTGGTGTCGCGCAGCACGGCGCAATCTGCCGATGAACAACGCATCGCCGAGCAGTGCGCCACAGAAAACGGCGCGCGTCCGCTGCGCTTGACGCTGGATGTGCAGAGTGTGGGTGAGATGGAAACGCACCTCGCACCGGCGCTGGGTGCCGATATTGCAGCACAAGAAGTGAAGCGAGCACTCGCTGACTTGAATCAAACTGCCGACGATGCCCGCCCCTACGCTCTGCGTCGTCTGCGCGAGCGGCTGGAAGCCAATCTGTCGGGATTGATGGGCGCGGCCGTGGCGCACGCCATGATGGACAAAGTGTTGCCCTACCGCACGGCGAGCGATGCGCCACAGCGGGAAGATTTGCACCTTGTCGAGAACCGCATCAATCAGTACCGCCACCACCTCACCGGCTTGGCCAGCGAGTTGGACAAACTGCGCCGCCACTACCGGCAAACTTTGGAATGCCTACCGATGGCCGTCTGCTCTATCGGGCAGGACGGCGAGATCATTTTGTGGAACCGCAGCATGGCGGAGCTGACCGAGGTGGCGGTCGCAGTGGCGCAGGGCTCGGCAGTCAGCAGCCTGCCCGCACCGTGGGGCGCGCTGCTCAGCGGCTTTCTGCAAGATGCCCAAGTGTCGGCGCACAAGCAGACGCTGGAACTGGCAGGACGCACGCGCTGGCTGGGCTTGCACAAAGCGCAGCTCGGCGCGGGCGAGACAGAGCGCGGCGAGGAAGAGCAGATCATCATGATCGACGATCTCACCGAAACGCAGCAGTTGGAGCAGGAGCTGTTGCACAGCGAGCGACTGGCTTCCATCGGGCGCTTGGCGGCTGGCGTGGCGCATGAAATTGGCAATCCCGTCACCGGCATCGCTTGCCTCGCGCAAGATTTGAATTATGAAAACGAACAGCCCGCCGTGCGCGAAGTGGCAACCCAAATTCTCGGTCAGACGGATCGCATCAGTCGCATTGTGCAATCGCTGGTGCATTTTGCTCACGCGGGGCGCGCGGGCGATCACGCGCGCGAGGCGGTGGATTTGTTTGAATGCGTAGAAGAGGCAATCCATTTACTGTCACTGCAAAAAAATCGCCAACGCGTTTACTACAATAATTTATTAGCACCCGATACTTTGGTGCGCGGCAATGAACAAACACTGGTGCAGTTATTTATCAATTTATTGAGCAATGCCAGTGATGCCAGCCCGCCAGATAGCCCTATCGACATCAGCGCTGAACAAAAAAATCAGCAGTGGTTGGTGCGCGTGCGCGATTACGGTCACGGCATCGCCGCCGCGCATTTACAGCGTATTTTTGAGCCTTTTTTCACCACCAAATTGGCAGGACAGGGCACGGGTTTAGGCTTGGCGCTGGCGTACAGTATTGTTGAAGATCACGGCGGGCAGATTGACGTGCAGAGCTCGGTTGAAAAAGATCACGGCACAACGTTTATTATTTCTTTGGATGTT